>NZ_JBFUCB010000030.1:0-22549 GCF_056405435.1 Rhizobacter sp. P1_G5
GAACCAGGACTTCGGGGGCTGAATCGATCAGACGAACGAGTGGGCGAAGCCGACCAGGGCCATCGCGCCGGTCGCGAGCACGACCAACACCCAGTTCGGCAGGAAGCCGTGCGGGGCCGGGGAACGGTGACGTTGTTTGTCAATCATGTGAACTCCATGTTTCCGGATCGCCCCGAAACCGCGGGGACGACCGCCCGGCGCGGGATTTCCGGCCAGGCGAGGGCATGGAAGCGATCTTCGTGCCAGCTTGGGGCGATGCGCTCAGCGGCAGTTCACCGGCAGGAAGTTGGTCGGCACATCGGTCTTGTCGAGGCCCTTGACCGTCATCTTGGCCGGCACCGGCGCATGGCCGCAGACCCACGAGACCGGCACGACCGGTGCGTCTTCGACGACGGCCGGACGCAGCGTCAGCGTCTTGCCGCGGATCGCGCCGTTGGCCTGGTTGCCGAAGGTGATCTGGATCGCGCCCGATTCGACCGCCACCGAACTCACCAGCGTGCTGACGATCTTGTCGCTCGCCGGCAGCCCGGCGGCGGCGTTGTCCAGCGGCAGCGTCTTGGTGGTGCTCCAGGCAGCGGCCACCGGCGCCTTGGCGATGTCGGCCAGCTTGACCGCATCGACCAGCTGCCCGCGCACCAGCCGGCCCTGCATGCTGGGCATGGCCAGCGTGGCGAGGATGGCGATGACGGCCACCACGACCATCAGCTCGATCAGCGTGAATCCGCGGGAAGGGCAAGGGGGGCGTGCGTGCATGCGGGCCTCGTAGCGATGGCGCATTCTGCCGTGGCGCCGCCGCCGCGCCGGTTTCGATCGGTGACCTGCGCCGGCTTGCCCTGCGGCGGCGGGCGGGTTAGAAACGCCCCCATCCGGCACCCCTGCGCCGGCACCGCGGAGACTGCATGGCCCGATTCGATCCTGACCGCCTCGACCGGCAATACGACAACCGGGCCCGCCATCCGGAGCACCCGGCGATCTTCGAGCGGTGGGCGCGCRCGTCGGCGCTGTCGCGCGACGGGCTGTCGCGGCGCATCGACGTGCCGTACGGCGACGGGCCGAACGAGACGCTCGACATCTTCCCGGCCGCACGCGCCGGCGCCCCGGTGCTGGTGTTCATCCACGGCGGCTGGTGGCGCTCGCTGGACAAATCCCAGCATTCCTTCCTCGCGCCGACCTTCGTGCATGCCGGCGCCATGGTGGTGGTGCCGAACTACGCGCTGTGCCCCGGCGCGCGGGGGGCGCCGGTGGGCGTCGATTCCATCGCGCTGCAGATGGTCAAGGCGCTGGCCTGGGTGTGGCGCAACGCGGCGCTGTACGGCGGCGACCCGCTGCGCATCATCGTGGCCGGGCACTCGGCCGGCGGCCACCTGGCGGCGATGCTGCTGAACTGCGAATGGCCCCAGGTGGGAATCGACCTGCCGCCGCACCTGGTGCGCGGCGCGTTGGCGGTCAGCGGCGTGTTCGACCTGGAGCCGGTGCGGCGCGCGCCCTTCCTCGCGGACGACCTGCGGCTCACGCCGGCGCTGGCCGCGAAGCTGAGCCCGGTGGCGATGCCGGCACCGAACGGCGTGCTGTGCGCTGTCGTCGGGGGTGACGAGAGCGAGGAATTCCTGCTGCAGAACGACGCGATCCGCATCGCCTGGGGCGAGCGCGCGGTGCCGGTGTGCGAGCGCATCCCCGGCGCCAACCACTTCACCGTGCTGCACGACCTGGCGTCGCCGGGCGGGCGGCTCAACCACCTGGCGCGCCAGCTGCTCGGGCTGGGATGACCGGTTCGGCGATTTTCCTTCCTCGCGATTTTTCCTTGCTCGTTTACCCGCAGAAAACATAGCCGTCTGCTATGCACTGCATTGAAGCTTTGTATTTGCCGCGCGCCGGCGGTCGCGCTACGGTTCRCCGGTCCACTTCATTCACTAGCTGGAGAGCGCCATGGGATTGAAAGGATCGAAGACCGAGCAGAACCTGAAGGATGCGTTTGCCGGCGAGTCGCAGGCCAACCGCCGCTACCTCTACTTCGCGAACAAGGCCGACATCGAAGGGCAGAACGACGTGGCGGCGCTGTTCCGCTCCACGGCCGAGGGCGAGACCGGCCATGCGCACGGCCACCTCGAGTTCCTGGAGGCCGTGGGCGACCYGGCGACCGGGCTGCCGATCGGCTCGAGCCGGCAGAACCTGCTGGCCGCGGTGGCCGGCGAGACGCACGAGTACACCGACATGTACCCGGGCATGGCACGCCAGGCGCGCACCGAAGGCTTCGACGAGATCGCCGACTGGTTCGAGACGCTGGCCAAGGCCGAGCGCTCACACGCGAACCGATATCAAAAGGCACTGGACGCGCTGGTCGATTGACAACAGCATGACCCGCGAAGGGAACCTCGAAGCGCCCACACGCCATCCGGTCGACTGGAAGAACCCCTCGTTCTACGACGAGGGGGCGTGCCTCCATGAGATGGAGCGCGTCTTCGACATCTGCCATGGCTGCAGGCGCTGCGTGAGCCTGTGCCAGTCGTTCCCGACGCTGTTCGACCTGGTCGACGGGAGTTCGACCGGCGAGGTCGACGGCGTCGCGAAGCCGGACTACTGGAAGGTGGTCGACCAGTGCTACCTGTGCGACCTCTGCTACATGACGAAGTGCCCGTATGTTCCGCCGCACCCGTGGAACCTGGACTTCCCGCACACGATGCTGCGTGCCAAGGCGATCAAGTTCAAGAAGGGCGAGGTCGGCGCCGGCGAGCGCTTCCTCGCGTCGACCGACGTGCACGGCCAGTTCGCCGGCATCCCGGTGGTGGTGCAGGTGGCGAATGCGCTGAACCGCACGAAGCCGATGCGCAAGCTGCTCGACGCCACGCTGCACGTGCACCCCGAGGCCTGGCTGCCCGATCTCGCCGCGAGCCGCTTCCGCTGGAGCGCGAAGAAGCAAGGGGCAGCCGTGGCGGTGACGAACGGCGAGCGCACGCCCGGCAAGGTGGCGATCTTCGCGACCTGCTACGTCAACTACAACGAGCCCGGCATCGGCCATGACCTGCTGAAGGTGCTGGCGCACAACGACATCCCGTACGAGATCGTCGAGAAGGAGTCGTGCTGCGGCATGCCGAAGCTGGAGCTCGGCGACCTCGATGCGGTGGCGAAGCACAAGGAGGCCAACGTGCCGGTGCTCGCGCGCTACGCGAAGGAGGGTTTCGCGATCCTGAGCGCGATCCCGAGCTGCACGCTGATGTTCAAGCAGGAGCTGCCGCTGATGTTCCCCGACGACGCGGACGTGAAGCGCGTGCAGGAGGCGATGTTCGACCCGTTCGAGTACCTGATGGCGCGCCACAAGGACGGCCTGCTGAAGACCGACTTCAAGCAGCCGCTCGGCAAGGTGAGTTACCACATTCCCTGCCACGGCCGGGTGCAGAAGATCGGCAGGAAGACCGAGGAGGTGCTGAAGCTGATCGGTCAGCGGGTATCGGTGCAGCTCAACACGGTGGAGCGCTGCTCCGGGCATGCCGGCACCTATGGCGTGAAGACGCCGTACCACCCGGTCGCGATGAAGATCGGCCGGCCGGTGTTCAAGGCGATGGCGATGAACGAGCCGGACTACATCAGCTCCGATTGCGCGCTGGCCGGGCACCACATCGCGCAGGGCATGGCGCAGCAAGGCGCGCCGGCGTCGAAGCTTGCGCACCCGCTGAGCCTGGTGCGCATCGCCTACGGACTCTGAGGGAGCGATCGAGATGATCACGAAGGACAGCCTGCTGACGCTGGAGGCCTACGCGAAGATACGCACCGCGCAGCGGGCCGGCTTCATCGCGCACCGGCGGCGGCGCTCGGTGGCGCTGGGCGAGCACGTCACCGTGCAGTTCGAGGACGAGCAGACGATCCGCCGCCAGATCCAGGAGATGCTGCACATCGAGAAGATCTTCGACGAAGCCGGCATCCAGGGCGAGATCGAGGCCTACGCGCCGCTGCTGCCCGACGGCGGCAACTGGAAGGCGACGATGCTGATCGAGTACCCCGACGTGCACGAGCGCCGCCGCGAACTGGCGCGGCTGATCGGCATCGAGGACCGCATGTTCGTCGAGGTCGAGGGCCACCCGCGCGTCTACGCGATCGCCGACGAAGACCTCGACCGCGAGACCGACGAGAAGACCTCGGCGGTGCATTTCCTGCGCTTCGAGTTTCCGCCCGCCGCACGCGAGGCGCTGCGCGCCGGGGCGGCCTGCAAGCTGGGTTGCGACCACACGAACTACCCGGCGCATGTGGCGATCGGCCCGGAGACGCTGGCGTCGCTGGCGGGGGATCTGCGCTAGGCCGCGGGTTTCACTGAAAGTGAAGGGCTGCAGGGTCTTGCAGCAGCCAATGGCTGTGCAAGTCGGCCAGTTGGGCTGCTTCCTCCAGGCTGACGATGTCGAATATCTGGCCCAGTTTGATCCAGCGAAGCCTTTCCAGCGCCTGTCGTTCGCAGGTCGAGGGGGCTTTCATCAGGTGCAGCATGGCCTGCCGCCGCGTGTCGCGCGCGGCCTTCCAGATCTTCCTGGACACGCGCAGCACGCCATGGCAGTCGCGCAGATCGGGGGCGGCGGCCCGGCCCACCAGATGACCGGCGACCACGGTGCCGATGTCCGACACGGGTCCGAGCTGGCGCTGGGCCAGGACGACATTGACGAATGCGCTGCAGGCCGGGCCCATCATGCCGACTGGTGCGAGGTCGAAGCGGTTGCGGTTGGCGCGCAGTGCGGCGGCCAGGTCGTCGGGGATCTCGGCCAGGCGATTCCTGCCGTGGGCGTCCAGGAACGTGAGGGTGTCGAAGGCGCCATTCCGTCTGATGGCACGGCTCAGTTCCTGCGGGTCCATCGCCAGGAACACGTGGTAGGACACGCACAGTGACATCAACCTCGGCAACGAGGCGATCGCCTGGATCAACGCGGCCGCGGTGTTGCGGGTCGTGGCGGCGGTTGTGCGGGCGATGTCCAGCCTCAGGCTTGCCAGAGGCAAGGCTCCGCCTGCTACCGCTGCTGCCTGGAAGAAGCTCGAAAGATGGAGGCAGCCCGCCGCCAGCGAGAGCCTGAGGTCCTGCAGGGCCGGCATGTGCACGAGCTGGCACGCGATCCGTTCGAAGTGGTCGGCGTTCCATGACTCGTCGATGCACAGATCCAGGCATTGCAGGTTCTGCATGCCGGACAGGGTCCGCGCCAACGCGGGGACGATGGCGCCCGGGTCGTCGTCGGTCCAGTGGCGCCACGATGTCAGGTGATGGTGTGAGCGCAGTCCGCGCACGATGCACAGGCCGATGCCGGGGTCCACGTCCTCCGGTGCGAAGTGGAAGCTGCGCAGGTGGCTCGTGTTCGACAACGCCGCTTTCAGCTCGGGAATCTGTTCGCGATCGGCGAAGAATCCATCGAGCGTCATGTCGACGATCTGCGGGCAGTAGACGAGCAAGTGAGCGATCAGCTCGGGGCTGGGGCCTGTGATCTCGTCAGTCAGCGCGGTCATGCCGAACAGCGTGGCGATGTGCCCGAAATTGGCCACCCAGTCCTGGCTGTTGCATTCCTGGAGGAGCTCGATGCAGCCGGGGCCTTTCCAGGTCTGAACAAAGGTCGCGGAAGGCTGGTGGCCGCTCAGGTCCACGATGGCTTGATGGGTCTGCAGATGCCTGTCGATCGCGCCGCGTCGTACCAGTTCCTTTTCGAGGGGCAGGCTTCTGTCGGCAAACCCCTGGGGCCGCGGGTCGGAGGCAGAGCGCACGCGTTTCATGGTGGGCGGGGCGACGACGCCAAGTGGACATGCCGGTGAGTGGCACATCCACCCTGCCGGGGTTCCAGACAGGTGTCCCGTCAGTGCGGCGGCCTGCCGATGCCGAACAGCTCGGCCACCGCCTCGCGGTACTGCGGCTGTCCCAGGTCGTTGGTGCTGTGGTGCGAGGCCCCGTCGACCAGCAGGAAGCGCTTCGGCTCGCGCGCCCGCTCGAACAGCGCGCGGCCGAGCGCCGGCCGGATCAGCGTGTCGTCGCTGCCGTGCACCACCAGCACCGGAGAGCCGACCTCGGCGATGCGCGAGGCGGCGTCGAAGCGCTGCGTGATCAGCGGCCCGACCGGCAGCCAGCCCCAGCGGAAGGTCGACACCACGTCGGGGATCGACGTGAAGCTGCCCTCGACGATCAGGCCGGCCTCGTCGCGCACCTCGGCGGCGAGCTGCACCGCGATCGCGCCGCCCAGCGAGTGTCCGAAGATGAAGCGGCGCGCCTGCGGACGTTGCCGCGCCAGCCAGTCCCAGGCGGCATGGGCATCCTCGGCGGCCAGCTCCTGCGACGGCAGGCCGGGGCTGCTGCGGCCGAAGCCGCGGTAGTCGATCGCGAGCACCGAGAAACCCAGTTCATGCATGCGCCGCATCCGCAATGCGCTGGTGCGCACGTCGAAGCGGGCGCCGTGCAGGTAGAGCAGGACCGGCGCCGCGGCATCGTCCTGCGGCAGCCACAGGCCATGCAGGCGGACCGCCTGGCCGCGCGATTCGGCGGCGCTGGAGCGGTAGTCGATCCAGGCGTCGTCCATGCCCTGGGCGGCCGACGCCCCGCCGTACCAGACGCGGTCGCCGGGCTGGAAGATCCAGGCGCGCTGGCGCTCGTCGAGCGTCGCGCAGCCAAGCTGCAGGCCGAGCAGCAGGGCCAGGCCAGCCACGAGGGCGGCCGGGCGGTACCAGCGGCGGAAAGACAACGGGCGCATCGGGCAACGATGTTGCCACGCCGCCGGCAGGCGACGGCGCCGCTCGGCTTTTCAGGCATTGTTCCAGGTGCTACTTGATGCTGAAGCTGTCGCCGTAGACCTTCCAGTTCAGCGGCGTGTTCAGGTCGAAGTTGCCGGCCTTCAGCCATACGCGCTGCGCGGTGTCGACGCGCGTCGTGTCGCTGTGGGCCTCCTCGGTCTTCATCGCGGCCACGCGGGCATCGAGGAAGGCGTTCAGGTAGGTCGTCTCGTCGCCACCCTGCGCGGGAGTCCTGGCCTTGGCCATCGCCGCCTTGCGGATGCCGCCGAAGCTGACGCCGCTGTTGCCCGGGCCGTGCATCACGATCGCGTCGTAGTAGGCGAACTGGCCGAGTGCGCGCAGGCCGTCGGTCCTGGCCTGGCTGACGGCCGGGTTGAAGTAGGTGTCGTCGCGCACGCTGTCCTGCGATTGCTGGAACACCACGTCGGCGGCGGCGGTCTTCCAGTCGGCGGTGTAGGTCGGGTCCAGGCCGGCGTGCGAATCGCTGCCGTTCACATTCTTCAGCGCCGGGATGTACTTGGCCAGCACGTTGTCCGGCGAGCGCCGGGTGTAGTCCTGCACCACTTCCAGCATGTCGCTGGTGCCCGAGCAGAAGCCGATGATGCCGCCGGTGTAGCCGCGGCCGTCGTTGATGTCCTGGATGTAGGCGTACTGCGCCTTCCAGTTCAGCGACGAGTTCTCGGCGCTGGAGACGATCTGCATCGCGATGTCCTTCTTGCGGGCATCGGTCAGGTCGGTCGATGACGGGGCCGGCGCGGGGGCGGGCGCTGGGGCAGGTGCGGGCGCAGGGGCCGGGGCTGGCGCAGGAGCGGGGGCCGGTGCTGGAGAGGGCGCTGGTGCAGGGGCCGGCGCTGGTGCGGGAGACGGTGCAGGAGCGGGCGCGGGGGCCGGCGAAGGCGCGGGTGCAGGTGCCGGAGGCGTGCCCGACACCGGCGGAGACGATTCGTCGTCCGAGCCGCCGCCGCAAGCGGACATGACAACGCTCAACGACAGCAAGGCCAGGTGGAGTCGACGGTTCATGATGGAAAGTCCGGTGGAATCGTTTCCATTCTGACCGCGCCCTGCCGCGGAAACGCCGCCGGGTTGTGACCAGCTGCAACCCGCTGTACCGGGTGGCTCAGACTCTCATCAGTTCGCTGTGCAGACGACGGACCGTCCGATCGGTGACGATGCCGTACTGCTGTGCGATGACAGGCCTTGCGTCTGCCTGGCCRCGCAGGAGCTGGACGACGGCCTTCCGGCCATCAACGACCTTGCAGAACGCCTTGCAGACGAACAACAGCGCCATGGCGCGCCGGCGATCCCGCGGTGTGTTGTCGCCCATCACGAATGCCTGGACATGCCGCGCGATGTCATTGGGAGCCAGGTCACCTGTCTTGAGGACATGACCCATGAAGGCGTCGCAGACCGGATCGAAGAACTTGCAGGGATGGGCGAGCAGCCGGGCGAGGTTCTTGTCGAGCCGCTTCCTCACCAGCGCGAGATTGTTGTCGACATCCTCGAACCGTTGGTTTTGGAAATCCGGCGAAAAGGTCAAGGCGTACAGCGATGGACTCTTCGCCAGCGTGCAACGCAGCGGATAGGCAGCGAAAGCCCACCGAACCTCGGCCGGATAGCTCAGCTCGCAGAGCGAGTGGGCCGATGGGATCCACTTGCGCAGGGCCTCGGCCAGCTGCACCCACAGTTTCAGGTCGAGCTCATCGTGCAATTGCTCGTGGCATTGCAGATGCAGGCACTCCAGATGTGGCAGCGGCGTGGTGCACAGGTGCTCTACCAGGCATGCGAGCGCTTCGGGCGCACTGTGGTACAGCTTGAGTTTCTGCAGCCCTGCAGGCAGCGCGGTCGTCACGGGGGAGAAGGCCTCCTCGCTGACGAAGCCGCCCAGGCTGAGCTGCTCGAGGTGTGGCATGCAGCGCAGGCTGCCGGCCAATGCGTCGGCAACGTCCGGGTCATTTTCGGTTTCAAGTTGGAGCGACAGCGACCTCAGCCTGCTGAAGGCCTTCAATTCTTCCAACATCGGGGGGCTTGTCATCCCGGCGTTTCCGTCGTCCCAGTCCAACCGAAGTTCCTGCACCGAAGACGGGTCATCGATCGTGTTTGCCAGCGTGCCGAAATCGGAGCCCGAGTGCCGACCCTTGTCGTCAGTCAGTTTCCACGACACGTCGCCTTGCTGCCTGGCGAGCAGGCGGGAGAGATCGGTGCGACGCTCGGCAGGGCGAGAGCGTTTGATGGGGGGCGCCTCATCCCGAAAGGAGAGGGAGCGCAGACGTTTTTGCGAGGCGTGCATGTCCCTGTGTGGCACGTCGCGCCCCGCAAGTTCCACGCATCAACCCTGCCGGCTGCGCACCGCCCACCACCCTTCCACGCTGTACACCGCCAGCGCCCCCCAGATGAAGCCGAAGCCCGCCAGCCGCGCGCCGCCGAACGGTTCGCCGAACAACCACACGCCGAGCCCGAACTGGATCGTCGGGCCGATGTACTGCATCAGCCCGAGCGTCGTCATCGAGATGCGGCGCGCGCCGGCGGCGAACAGCAGCAGCGGCACCGCGGTGATCGGCCCGGCGGCCAGCAGCCACRGGTTGGTCGCGGTGTCGGGCAACGGGAACTGCCCGGTGCCCTGCGCCTGCCAGAACAGCAGCGCGGCGATGGCCAGCGGCGCCAGCAGCATCGCCTCCAGCGTCAGCCCCTCCAGCGGGCCGAGCACCGCCACCTTGCGCAGCAGGCCGTAGCTGCCGAAGCTCGCGGCCAGCACCAGCGCGATCCACGGCAGCTGGCCGGCCTGTACCRTGAGCCACACCACGCCGGCCGTCGCCAGCGCGAGCGCCACCCACTGGCCGCGGCGCGGCCGTTCATGCAGCACCGTGTAGCCGAGCAGCACGTTGACGAGCGGCGTGATGAAGTAGCCGAGGCTCGCGTCGATCACGTGGCCGTTGTTGACCGACCAGATGTAGGTCAGCCAGTTCACCGCCAGCAGCAGCGCACTCGCGGCGAACGCGCCCAGCACGCGCGGCTGGCGCAGCAGCGGCCGCAGCCAGCCCCACTGGCGGCGCACGCCCAGCACGATCAGCACGAAGACGAGGGACCAGACGATGCGGTGCGCGAGCACCTCGCCGGCCGGCAGCATGGCCAGCCGGCGGAAGAACAGCGGAAAGATGCCCCACAGGGCGAAGGCGAGGGCGGCGTAGAAGGGTCCGTAATTCATCCGGTGGATTGTCGCGGCTGGCCGCGGCGTGCATCATCGGCGCCCATGGCCCACGTCGTGTTCACGCAGCAGCTGCGCCGCTTCATCGAGACGCCCGAGCTCGACGTCGACGCGGCGAGCCTGCGCGATGCGCTCGACGCGGTGTTCGCCGTGCACCCGCGCCTGCGCGGCTACGTGCTCGACGAGCAGGGCCACCTGCGGCCGAACGTGGTCGCCTTCGTCGACGGCGTGCGCAGCGCAGACCGCGTCGCGCTGGCCGATGCGTTGGGGCCGGACAGCCGGGTCCACGTGATGCAGGCGCTGTCCGGCGGTTGAACCTCGAGGAGTTGCAGATGCAGGATCGTGCCTGGGCCGGAACCCGCAAGGGCCTGTTCGAACTGAAGCGCAGCCGCGGCGGCGCGTGGGACATCGCCCGCGCCAGCTTCCTCGGCGAGCCGGTGTCGATGCTGCTGCCGCCCGGCCCGGACGGCCGCATGCTCGCGGCGCTGAACCTGGGGCATTTCGGCGTCAAGCTGCATGCGTCGGATGACCAGGGTGCCAGCTGGCACGAAGTGGCGGCACCGGCTTTCCCGCCCCAGCCGGCCGACGCGACCGGCGTGCCATGGAAGGTGGTGCAGGTGTGGTCGCTGGAGCGCGACCACGGCACGCTGTGGCTGGGCACGCTGCCGGGCGGGCTGTTCCGCAGCGGCGATGGCGGCGATTCATGGCAACTGGTCGATTCGCTGTGGCAGCGGCCGGAGCGCGCCGAATGGTTCGGCGGCGGCTACGACGTGCCCGGCATCCATTCGATCTGCCCGCATCCCCAGCGCGCCGGCGACCTGGTGCTGGGCATCAGCTGCGGCGGCGCCTGGGTCACGCACGACGACGGCGCGAGCTGGCAGCTGCAGGCCGACGGCATGCACGCCGCCTACATGCCGCCGGAGCAGGCCGGCTCGCCGAACACGCAGGATCCGCACCGCATCGTGCGCTGCGCCGCGCAGCCGCAGGTGCTGTGGACCCAGCACCACAACGGCATTTGGCGCTCGACCGACGCATCGGCCTCGTGGCAGCAGGTGACGGGTGCGCCGTTGTCGGACTTCGGCTTCGCGGTCGCGGTGCATCCCGGCGATGCGCAGACGGCCTGGTTCGTGCCGGGCGTCGCCGACCAGCAGCGCGTGCCGGTCGGCGGGGCGCTGGTGGTCAACCGCACGCGCGACGGCGGCGCGAGCTTCGAGACCTTGCGCCACGGGCTGCCGCAGCGGCACTGCTACGACCTGCTGTACCGCCACGGGCTCGATGTGTCGCCCGACGGCCGCAGCCTGCTGATGGGCAGCACGACCGGCCATGTGTGGAGCAGCGACGACGGCGGCGACCGGTGGGCGGCGCTGCCGGCGCAACTGCCGCCGGTGTACGCGCTGCGTTTCGGCTGACGGCCTGCGACGGATACATCGGCTGACACCTTGTGGCGCGATGTGCACAGATGATGGCGCATCGTCCCCTCGATCCTGGGGGGGCGCGTGCCGCGGTCATGACAAGGCCGCCCGCGTTCCGGACAATCGACGCTGTCGAGGAAGTGCCATGCCCACCACCATCACTGTCGGAGCCCGTTCGATTTTCGTCACCGCCACCGCGTGGGTGTTCATGCTGATCGGCGCGCTGGCCTGTGCCTCGGCGCTGCTGCAGAACGCGATGCTGGTGTCGGGCGGCTTCAGCAGCGAGGGCCTGCAGGTCAGCGGCCTGTTCGGGCTGCTGATCGCGCACCTGCCGTGGGTGGTCAATGCGGGGCTCGTGATGTCGCTGGCCACGCTGGTGTCGGCCGTCGGCCTGCTGCTGCGCCTGAACTGGGCGCGCCGCACCTTCATCGCGCTGCTGCTGCTGGCGATCGTCGCGAACCTGCTCGGCCTGTGGCTGCAGCAGGAGGTGATGCAGTCGGTGGTCGACAGCACGCTGAGCACCGCGACGCTGCCGCCCAAGGCGCTCGGCGTGTTCGGCGGCTTCGTCACCGCGGCCCGCGTGATGGCGGTGCTGGTGACGCTCGGCGCCTGCGGGCTGCTCGGGTGGATCATCCGCCGGCTGATGTCGGCCAGCGTGCGCCAGGAATTTGCCTGATCTTTCAGCAGGCTCAGTAGTCCCCGTCGACGTAGAACCAGCGGCCGTCCTCGCGCACGAAGCGGCTCGTCTCGTGCAGCCGCTGCGCGCGGCCGCCGAGCTTGCTGCGTGCGACGAACTCCACCGTTGCATGGTCGGCGTCCTGCTGTGCCTGCCCTCGCACTTCCAGCCCCAGCCAGCGCAGCCCCGGCGGATCGGGCTCCAGCGTGGCCGGGCGGGTGCTGTGGTRCCAGGTCGCCAGCAGGTAGTCGGTCAATCCGTGGACGAAGGCGCTGTAGCGCGATCGCATCAGCGACGGCGCATCGGGCGCCAGCAGGTGCAGCGGGCCGGCGTGGTAGCGGCCGCAGCAGTCTGCGTAGGGGTGGGGCAGGCCGCAGGGGCAGGTCATGTGAGGTCGAGGTTCCAGGTTTCTCCGACCAGATCGTGCCCGAAGCTGTGGTGGGGTTCGGTCGCGACCAGCCGGTAGCCTGCTGCTGCGTAGATGCCGCGCGCAGCCAGCAGGTTGGCATTGGTCCACAGCGTGATGCGGCGGTAGCCGGCCTGGCGCGCGRAGCGCTCGCACTCCTGCACCAGCCGGCGCCCCAGGCCCAGCCCGCGCGCCGACGGCTCGACCAGCAGCATGCGCAGTTGGGCCACGCCGTCCTGCACCGCCTGCGTCGCCTCGTCGCGCGCCTGCACGAGGAACACGCAGCCGACGTTCGCGCCGTCGCGCTCGGCGATCCAGCAGGCTTCGCGCGCGGGGTCGAAGCGTTCGATGAAGGCGGCGGCGATGCGCGCCACCAGCGCCTCGAAGCCGATGTCCCAGCGGTACTCCTGCGCATACAGCGCGCCATGGCGCGCGATCACCCAGCCGATGTCGCCCGGGCGGTGCGGTCGCAGCAGGTAGGGCTCGCGCGTGCGGCGCGCCGGGTCGTCGTCGAGCAGGCGCTGCAGCGTGCCCATCGCCTGCAGCAGTTGCTGCTGCGACGGCTCGTCCAGCGCCGCGAGCAGCGCCTGCACCTGCTGCTGCGAGCCGCTGTCGAGCGGCGCGAACGCGGCGCGGCCGGCCGCGGTGAGCGACAGGTGCGATTGCCGCGCATCGCTGGCCGACGGCGTCGCCTCGATCAGCCCGCGCTCGCGCAGGCCGCGCAGCAAGCGGCTCAGGTAGCCGGGGTCGAGGTCCAGCGAGCGCGCGAGTTCGCCGGCCGTCGGCTGCGCCTGGTGCGCGAACTCCCACAGCAGCCGCGATTCGGTCAGCGTGAAGCCGCTGTCGACCAGGCCTTCGTGCAGCACGCCGATGCGGTGCGTGTAGAAGCGGTTGAAGGCGCGCACCGCGACCACGCGATCGTTCGGGTCAGAAGAAGACATGCCCGGCATGCTGCCGTAATCAATTGCCAAAAGCAACTATAAATGTGCCAAAGGCTCTTTTGAACAGACTTGTAACGCCATGACCCCGTTTTCAAGTGGATCGATATACTGGATGTGCATACAGTAGTTCACATGCCTTCCGCCACCACTCACTTCGCCCCTCACGCTCGCGCGCCGCTGCCCGAGCGGCTGCACACCAGCGTGTGGCGTGGCAACCAGATGGGGCGCAGCGTCGAGCGCGCGCTGCCCAGCGGCTTCGCGGTGCTCGATGCCCAACTGCCCGGCGGCGGCTGGCCGCGGCGCGCGCTCAGCGAGCTGCTGCTGCCGCACCCGGGCCTTGGCGAGATCCGCCTGCTGGCCCCATGTCTTGCCGCCACGCAGCGGGCCGGGCGGCTGGTGATGCTGTTCGACCCACCGGCGGCGCTGTCGGCCTGGGCGCTGATGCAGATGGGGCTGGATGCCGAGCAGCTGCTGGTGATCGACACCGGCACGCAGGGCATCCCCGGTGTCGACGGCCGGCCGCACGAAGCCGGTGTCGATGCGCGGCTGTGGGCGCTGGAGCAGGCACTGCACAGCGGACATGTCGGTGCGGTGCTCGCGTGGTTGCCGCCGCGCCTGCGCGCCGAGCGGCTGCGCCGCTTGCAGGTGGCCGCCCATGCGCACGACGGCCCGGCCTTCGTGTTGCGCGAGATGGCGGTGCAGCAGCAGGCCAGCCCGGCGCCGCTGCGCCTCGCGCTGCGGGCCGGCGGGGCCGATGTCTTGAGCGTGCGCGTGCTGAAGCGCCGCGGCCCGCCGCTCGCCCATGAACTGCGGCTCGAGCTGCCGCCGGTGCTGTCCGCCAGCGCCACGCGCAAGGCGCGCGAGCTGGCGGCGCAGACGGTCCAGGCCGCGGCCGCCGTGCCGCCGCTGCGCGCCGCGACCTTCGTCAACCTCGCCTGATCCGGCACCTGCTGCACATGGGCACGCGATGCTCTGGATCGGTCTTCACCTGCCGCTGCTGTCGCTGGAATCCTTCCTGGCGACGCTCCCGGCGGGCAGCGGTGGCAGCGAGCCGCCCGTCGCGCTGGTCGAGGCGCACAGCATCGCCCATGCCAATGCGGGCGCGCAGGCGCTGGGCGTCAAGCCGGGGCTGAAGCGGGCGACTGCGCTGGCGCTCGCGCCGCAGCTGCTGATCGGCCAGGCCGATGCGCTGCGTGACCGGCAGGCGCTCACGAGCGTCGCGCACGCGGCGCTGGCGTTCACGCCGGCGGTCAGCTTCAGCCCGCCGCAGGGCGTGTTGCTGGAGGTCGAGGCCAGCCTGCGCTATTTCGGTGGACTCGAGGCACTGCTGCAGCGGCTGCGCGAGGCGCTGCAGCCGCTCGGCCATGCACTGCACTGCGTCAGCACGCCGACGGCGCAGGGCTCGGCGCTGCTGGCGCGCGTCGCCGACGGCCTGCATTGCGCCGATGCCGCCGCGCTGCAGCGCGCGCTCGATGCCGCACCGGTCTGGCTGCTCGGCCCGGGCCGCGAGCACTGGGAGGCGCTGCAGGGCATGGGGCTGAACACGCTGGGCGACCTGCGCAGCCTGCCGCGCGCCGGGCTGGCGCGGCGCTTCGGCGAGGCGCTGCTGACCGAGCTCGACGGCGCGCTCGGCCGGCGCCCCGATCCGCGCATGTCGATCGCGCTGCCGGCGAGTTTCGACAGCGCGCTCGAGCTGTTCGCGCGGGCCGACACCACCGAGCAGGTGATGCACGGCGTGCAGGTGCTGCTGTCGCGGCTGGTGGCGTGGCTCGCGGCGCAGCATGCCTTCGTGCGCCGTTTCAGCCTGCAGATGAAGCACGAGCCGCGCTGGCGGCGCGATGACCGGACGCCGCAGCACACGACGCTGGAGATCGCGCTGGCCGAGCCGTCGCGCGATGCGAAGCACCTGATGGCGCTGCTGCGCGAGCGGCTCGCGCAGTTGGCCTTGCCGGCGCCGACGCTGGAGCTCGTGCTGCGCGCCAGCGACATCGCGCGCCAGCCGCCGCCGAACGCAGAGCTGTTCCCGACGCCGCGCAGCGAGCACGAAGGGCTCACGCGCCTGCTCGAGCGGCTGCAGGCGCGGCTCGGCCGCGAGCGGGTGCAGCGCGTGCTGCCGGTGCAGGACCACCGCCCGGAGCGCGCCAGCCGGGTGTGCGCGGCGGCGCTCGACGGCCCGCCATCGTCGCGCCGCGCCGAACTGCCCAGGCCTGGCGCCCAGGCGCGGCCGGTGTGGCTGCTGCCGCTGGCGATGCCCTTGCCGCAGAAGCAGTCGCAGCCGATGCTCGACGGCCACCTGCTGCAGTTGCTGGCCGGGCCGGAACGCATCGAGGCCGGCTGGTGGGATGGCGACGCGGTCGAGCGCGACTACTTCATCGCGCAGCTGCCCGATGGCGCGCTGGTGTGGATCTACCGCGCGCGGCTGCCGCTGTCGGCGCAGTCCGAGGGGGAGGGGTGGTTCCTGCAGGGGCGCTTCGGGTGAGGGCTGCCCCCGTGTTCACTTCGGCTTCAGCGCCAGCTTCAACAGGTTGCTGCGCTGCCACGCCTCCACTTCCTCGTTCAGCAGGAACAGCGTGCGCGGGTGCGTCTGCGCCCAGCCCTCGCTGAAGCCGAGCGTGGCCTGCCGGCCGCTCAGCTGCAGCTGCAGCGCGGTCGGGTCGACCGGGCCGCGCGCATGGCACTTGATGATCGCCAGCCGCAGGCACAGCGCCTGCGCCGCGAAATCGGTGTTCGCGAGCTGCGGCTCCACCTTGCGCAGGCCGCCGCGCTGCGCCAGCACCAGCTCCGCGAGCCGGCGTTGCTGCGATTGCGAGAAGCCCGCCGCATCGACATTGCCCAGAACGTAGGCGCTGTGCCGGTGGTGGTCGTGGTGCGAGATCATCATGCCCATCTCGTGCAGCGCACAGGCCCAGCGCAGCTCGCGCGCCTGGATCGGGCTGCGCTCGGGCGCCACGCTCGCATGCAGCGCATCGGCCACGCTCGCGACGCGCCAGGCCTGCGTGGTGTCGACCTCGAAGCGCCGCTGCATCTCCACCACCGAGGCATCGCGCATGTCGTGACCATCGCGGTCGCGCGATTCGGCATGCAGCCGCTCGTCCAGGTCGAAGATCACGCCCTGGCGCAGCGCGCCGCGCGCCGGCTGCAGCAGCTGGATGCCGAAGTGCGTCGCGAGCGTGTACAGGATCGCCAGGCCGCCGGCGATCACCGCGCGGCGGTCTTCCTTCAGCCCGGGCAGGCTCAGCTTGTCGATGCGGCCGGCCTTCAGGCACTGCTCGATGCACCAGCGCAGGCCATCGGGCGTGATCGCGCCGTCGGTGATGCCGCTCGCCTGCAGCAGCTGCGACACCGCGCCGGCCGTGCCCGACGAGCCCAGCGCCTCGCGCCAGTGCTGCGGCGCGAACGGCGACAGCGCTTCTTCGAGCTCGGCGCCGGYGGCCACCTGCGCGGCGCGGAACGCGGCCTCGCTGAAGCGCCCGTCGGCGAAGTAGCGCATCGACAGGCTGACGCTGCCGACCTGGAACGACTCGGCGCGCAGCGGCGTGCGGCCCTGGCCGAGGATCATCTCGGTCGAGCGCCCGCCGATGTCGATCACCAGCCGCGGCTCATCCGACGGCTGCAACCGGGCGACGCCGGCATAGATCAGACGCGCTTCCTCACGGCCGGAGATCACCTCGATCGGATGGCCCAGCACCTCCTGGGCGCGCAGCAGGAAGGCATCGCGGTTGCGCGCCTCGCGCAGCGTCTGCGTCGCCACCGCGCGCACCTGGCCCGGCGCATAGCCGCGCAGGCGCTGCGCGAAGCGGCCCAGGCAGGCCAGGCCGCGCAGCGTCGCGTCTTCGGTCAGCAGGCCCGACTTGTCGAGGCCGGCGCCGAGGCGGACGGTCTCCTTCAGGTAATCGATGCGCTTGTAGCGGCCGGGGCTGAGTTCGCCGATCTCCAGGCGGAAACTGTTCGAGCCCATGTCGATGGCCGCAAGGTGGTCGGGGAATCGGCTGGTCATCGCGCGATTCTCACTTGGTTTGCACGCAGACCTCGTCGCGGCCAGGGACTGCATCGAGAAAATAGAATCGCGCCCACTCACACGCATCGTCCAGGGGGATCGCCATGCTCATCACCGCAGGCCAGGGCTATGCCGCATCGGTGCAGCCGATCACCGCCCACGCCATCGCCACCGATGCCCACGGCCTGGCCGCCGGGCCGGTGGAGATCCCGGTCGGCGGGTTCCCGATGCCCGCGTACTGCGCGATGCCGGCCGGTGGCAGCGGGCTGCCGGTGATCGTCGTGGTCAGCGAGATCTTCGGCGTGCACGAGCACATTGCCGACGTGGCGCGGCGCTTCGCGAAGCAGGGCTACCTTGCGATCGCGCCCGAGCTGTTCGTGCGCCAGGGCGACGCGAAGGCCTACACCGACACCAGCCTGCTGGTCTCCGAGCTGATCAGCCAGGTGCCCGATGCGCAGGTGCTGAACGACCTGGACGCCACCGTCAGCTGGGCCGCGACGCAGGGCGGCGACGTGTCGCGGCTGGGCGTCACCGGCTTCTGCTGGGGCGGGCGCGTCACCTGGCTGTTCGATGCGCACAACGCGGCGGTGAAGGCGGGCGTCGCGTGGTACGGCAAGCTCGCGACGCCGGCCACCGAGCTGCAGCCGCGCCGCCCGGTCGACATCGCCGGCCGGCTGCACGGCCCGGTGCTCGGCCTGTACGGCGCGGCCGACACCAGCATCCCGCTTGACACGGTTGATAAGATGAAATCAGCCTTGGACGCGGGCAATGCCGCAGCTCGGGCCTCCGAGATCGTGCTCTACCCCGACGCGCCGCACGCGTTCCACGCCGACTACCGGCCGAGCTACCGCCCCGAGGCCGCCCAGGACGGCTGGCGGCGCTGCCTCGACTGGTTCAAGGCGCACGGCGTCGCCTGAACGGCCCTGTCTGCTTTTGCCCAAGCCGCGCACATCGCGCGGCTTTTGTTTGATCGAGTGTTTGATCGAGTCCCATGACCCTTCTCTACATCGTGCTCGCGACCTTTGCCGGCGGGCTGCTGTCGGTGCTGCTCGCTGCCAGCCTGACGATCAACGTGCTGGGCCGCATCGTCCACCACCTGGTGAGCCTGTCGGCCGGCGTGCTGCTGGGCACCGCGCTGCTGAACATCCTGCCCGAGGCCTTCGAGAGCAAGGCCAGCCCGCAAAGCCTGTTCATGACGCTGCTGGCCGGGCTGCTGTTCTTCTTCCTGCTCGAGAAGGCGGAGCTGTACCGCCACGGCCATCACCATGAAGGCGACGAGCACCACCACCACCACGGGTTCGACAAGCACCAGGCCGGCCGTGGCGGCTGGACGGTGCTGCTCGGCGACAGCATCCACAACTTCTGCGACGGCATCATCATCGCGGCCGCCTTCCTGACCGACACGCGGCTGGGCATGTTCACGGCGCTGGCGATCATCGCGCACGAGATCCCGCAGGAAGTCGGCGACTACATCGTGCTGCTGAATGCCGGGCTGTCACGCCGCAAGGCGCTGCTCTACAACGCGATGTCGGGCATGGCCGCGGTGGTCGGCGGCGTGGTCGGCTACGTGGTGGTCGGGCCGTGGGAGGCGCTGTTCCCGTACCTGCTGGTGGTCGCGTCGAGCAGCTTCATCTACGTGGCGGTGGCCGACCTGATCCCGCAGTTGCAGCACCGGCTGTCGGCCAAGGACACCGCGGCCCAGCTGGCGTGGCTGGGCGTGGGCCTGGCGATCGTGATCTTCGTCGCCAGCCACGCCCATCATCACTGACTAGCGGACGACCAGCACCGGTACCTTGCTGTGCGTCAGCACCTTCTGCGTCTCGCTGCCCAGCAGCAGCGCGCTGACACCGCGCCGGCCGTGCGAGGCCATCACGATCAGGTCGCACTCCTGGCGGCGGGCGTGGTCGATGATCGCCTCCCAGGGGTGCAGCGCCTCCAGCGTGTGCGCCTCGCAGGGCACGCCCACCGCGACGCAGTCGTCGCGCACCGCCTTGACCCGCGATGACGCGATGCGTTCCTGTGCGTCGAAGAACTCCTGCGGCGGCGTCGGCTGCATCTCCGAGATCGCGCTGTACGGGAACGGCTCCTTGACACTCACCGTGTAGACCCGCGCGTTGACCGACTTGGCCAGCGCAATGGCCGTGTCAGTCGCCTTCTTCGTGATGTCCGAACCGTCGGTCGGGACCAGGATGCGATGGAACATGGTCATCTCCTTGCAGTGGGAACTCTCGTGGGACCGTCTGGCGCCTCCAGTGTTCCCCGCACGGTAGTCCGCAGCTTGATGACGGTCAAACCCCGCTCACGAGCGGGGAGATTTCTCCATCGGGCGGCTGCTGTCGGATGACCATTCGCTCCACGAGCCCGGGTACAGCGCCGCGCCGTGCAGGCCGGCGATTTCCATCGCCAGCAGGTTGTGGCAGGCGGTCACGCCCGAGCCGCACTGGTTCACGACCTCGGTGGGCGCGCGGCCGCCGAGTGCGGCGGCGAACTCGGCGCGCAACTGCTCGGCCGGCTTGAAACGGCCGTCTGCCTGCAGGTTGTCCTTGAAGAAGCGGTTCTTCGCGCCGGGGATGTGGCCGGCCACCGSATCSAKCGGCTCSACCTCGCCGCGGTAGCGCTCCGGCGCGCGGGCGTCCAGCACCAGCACGTCGCCCAGGCGCTGCTGCAGCTGCTGCGCGTCGATGGTCGGCCGCTGCGGCGCCGCATCCGGGTACGGCGTGGCCGGTAGCGGCTGCGCGATCTGCTGCGACAGCGGCCCGCCGGCGGCCTGCCATGCGGCGAGCCCGCCATCGAGCACGCGCACCTGCCGGTGGCCCATCCACAGCAGCACCCACCAGGCGCGCACCGCGTACATCGCGGCCTGCCGGTCGTACACGACGACCTCGCGCCCCGGCACGATGCCGACCCGGCCCATCCAGCGCGCGTAGTCGGCGCGGTCGGCGAGCGGGTGGCGGCCGTTGCGGCCGGTCTTGGGGCCGGACAGRTCCTCGTTCAGGTTCACGTACAGCGCGCCGGGAATGTGGCCTTCGCGGTAGCTGCGCTCGCCGGCCGCCGCATCGGCGAGGTCGAAGCTGCAGTCGAGCACCAGCGGCGGCGTCTGCGATGGCGCGAGCGCCTGTTGCAGTTCGGCGGCGGAGATCAGCGGCGGTCGGATCATCGGGAGGCCTTTCAGCTTTCGGGCAGGACGGAGATGTCGCGTTGCGGCGGGGATTCCTGGCGCAGCCGCGTCGCGGCGAGCCCGGCGCCGACGATCAGCACCATGCCGGCCAGCGCCATCCAGGTCACCGGGTCGCTGAAGACCAGCACGCCGTACGCGAACGAGAACGCGATGCCCAGGTACTGCAGGCTCGCATTCACCAGCGTCTTGCCGGTGCTGTAGGCGCGCGTCATCAGCAGTTGCGCCGAGGTCGCGAGCAGCCCGACGGCCAGCAGCAGCGCGGCGCCGATCCAGGTGTGGGCGTGCATGCCGGTCCACAGCATGCTGAGCGCGCCCGCCAGCACGCCGCCGAGCGAGAAGTAGAAGACGATGCGCGACTCGGGCTCGCCCGCCTTGCCGAGCGCCGAGACCTGCAGGTAGGCGGTGGCCGAGACCACGCCCGACAGCAGCCCGATCAGCCCGTGCCAGAGCTGGTTCTCGGCGATCGTCGGGCGCAGGATCAGCCCGACGCCGATGAAGCCGGTCAGCACCGTCGCGATCAGCCGGCCGTCGACGCGGGCGGTGCCCAGCACCGCGGCGCCGCCGATCAGGAACAGCGTCATCCACACCGACGACATGTAGTTCAGCGTCATCGACGTGGCCAGCGGCAGGTTGCTGATTGAGTAGAACCACAGGCACAGTGCCGACACGCCGGTCAGGCTGCGCCAGAAGTGCATCGAGGGCACGTTGGTGCGCAGCGTGCCGCCGCGCCAGCGCGTGAGCGCCGCCAGCAGCAGCGTGCCGGTCAGGCCGCGGTAGAAGACGATCTCGCCCGGCGGGTAGTAGGCGGAGGCGAGCTTCACGCACACCCCCATGCTGGCGAACAGGAACGACGCGAGGATCATCAGGACGGGGGCGGAGCGCATCGGGCGATTCTCGCCCGGCGCGCAAGGCCCCGCGTCAGACGGCCAATTTCATCGCCTTGCGGTACCAGGCATGGAACTCCTCCATGCCGTCTTCCATCGGCGTCTGGTAGGGGCCGACCTCGTTGTCGCCGCGCTCGTGCAGCGCACGCCGGCCGGCATCCATGCGCAACGCGATCTCGTCATCCTCGACGCAGGTCTCGAGGTAGGCCGCCTGGTTCGCGTCGACGAACTCGCGCTCGAAGGCCACGATCTCTTCCGGGTAGAAGAACTCGACGACGTTCAGCGTCTTCTGCGGCCCCTTCGGGTACAGCGTCGACACCACCAGCACGTGCGGGTACCACTCGACCATCACGTTCGGGTAGTAGGTGAGCCAGATCGCGCCGTGCGCCGGCACCGGGTTGTCGAAGCGGCCGCTGCGGAACGCCAGCACCGCGTCGTGCCACTTGCGGTAGGTGTCGGAGCCGGCCTTCGCGAGCGCGTTCTTCGGGCCGACCGTCTGCACCGAATGGTGGCGGCCGAACTCCCAGGCCAGGTCGTCGCAGCTGACGAACTGGCTCAGCCCCGGGTGGAACGGGCCGACGTGGTAGTCCTCCAGGTAGACCTCGATGAAGGTCTTCCAGTTGTAGTCGCACTCGTGCATGTGCACGCGGTCGAGCACGTAGCCGCTGAAATCCAGGTCGGCGCGCGGGCCGAGCGCGGCCAGGTCGGCGGTCACGTCGCGGCCGTTGGCCTCGAAGACCATGCCGTTCCAGGTCTGCGTCTTGTAGCGGTTCAGGTGCAGGCAGGGGTCGGCCGGGAAGTGCGGCGCACCGATCAGCTGGCCCTTCAGGTCGTAGGTCCAGCGGTGCAGCGGGCACACGATGTGGCTGCCGGTGTTGCCGCGCCCGCGCAGCATCACCGCCTGGCGGTGCCGGCAGACGTTGGAGACGAGCTCGATCCCCTGTGCGGTGCGCACCAGTGCGCGGCCCTCGCCCTCCTGGGGCAGGGCGTAGTGGTCACCGATGTCGGGAACCGCGAGTTCGTGCCCCAGGTAGCGGGGCCCATGCTGGAAGATGAGCTCCATCTCGCGGCGATGGAGGTCGTCGTCGAAGTACGCGGAGACGGGGAGTTGGGTG
>NZ_JBFUCB010000031.1:0-22362 GCF_056405435.1 Rhizobacter sp. P1_G5
GGCGAGGCCCGCGACCACCGCGGCGGCGATCAGCGGACCGGCCGCCCCGCCGGTCGCCACGGTGATCGCGGCCGCGGCGATCGCACCGATGATCGCGATGCCCGTGGTCGCGATGTCGGCGTACGAATCGATCACCGCCTGGTAGTTCTGCGCGGCGCCCAGTGCGTTGTCGGTGCCGGAGACGAACTTGTCCTTCTGCTTGCCCGTGTAGTTGCCGTTCTTGTCGAACAGGCCACCGCCCTTGAGCAGGCCCTCGCGGGTGAAGTCCTCCTTCTTCACGCCGGCGGCCTCGTAGAGGTTCGACAGCGTCGTCTCCATCGACTTCTCGCCGCTGCTGCCCGAGGCGAGCAGCTTGCCGAGCGCGCCGGTCTCGCGCTTCTGCTGCTCGATCGCGAACACCGCCGCCTCGAGCTTCTCCTTGTCGTTGACGGGCACGCCGAGCATGGCGCGCTCCATGCGCAGCCGGTCGTCGCCCGACAGCTCCGAGAAGAACGGGCCCTTGCCGTGCAGGCCCATCTCGCCGTCCAGGTCCTTGCCGGTGTCGGCCTTGAACTGGTCGCGCATCGCGTCGATCTCGACACGCGTCATGCGCTCGGTGAAGCGCCACATCAGGTCTTCGTTGGTGCCCGCGTGCGAGTACATCGCATGCTGCATGGCCAGCGAATTGGTCTTGGCCGAAGGACGGTCGTCCTTCATCAGGCCCTTGACCAGGTCGGCGCCGATCGTGTCCTCGCCAAAGCGCTCGGTGAACTTGGTGCCCAGCTTCTCGCGCGCCGCGGCGACGCGCGGGTCCTCCAGCGGCTTGGCCGCGTCGGGCTTGAAGTCCTTGGGTGGCGCTTCGGCGCCGGCGTATTTCTGGCCGGCCAGCAGCAGGACCTGGGCCTTCTTCTGGCGCGCTGCAGCCCGGCGCTTCTCGTTCTCGGCCTTCTCCTCGGGGCCGGCCTGCGGGTTGTCGGGCGTGAAGCGGTCGTCGAACACCGCGGTGTCGACGTTGATCGCCTTCGGCGCATCGTCCTTGCGCTCGATCTCCACGCCCAGGCGCGCGGACTGCGCCTCGACGCTCTTGTTCCCGTGCAGCAGGATGGCGGCGGCCAGGTCCTTGTTGGCGCCGGTCATGCTCATGGTCACCGGCTGGGGCGGCATGTCGCCGCCACCGCCCACGTAGACCGTGATGTCGCGCGTCACATAGGCGGCCGCGCGTTCCTCGTCGCTCATCGCGGCCACGCCGTTCGGGCCGGCGGCGTGCGCGACGTCGGTGTCCGACACCATCTTGCCGAGCGCCTTGGCGACGCCGGCGCGGTGCTTGTCCTCTTCCTGCTCGCGCCGCTCGGGGGTCCACTCCTCGAGCTCGGCGCGCTCGTCCATGTCGCGCTTGTTCCAGTCGCCCTCGCGCATCGCCGTGTACTTTGCCTCTGCGGCGTGCACCGCATCGGCATCTCCGTCACGGCGCGCCTCGTCGACCGCGTCCTTCATGCGAAGCGCGTCCGCCGTCTGGGTGTCGCCCTTCATCAGCGCGTCGAACACCTTCTGGTCGGTGCCGTCCAGGGCGTCGCGCACCTTGGCCGCCAGCGCCGGATCGGAGGCGGCCAGCTCGGCGGCCTCGGTGGGCGAGAGGTTGCGCAGCGTGCTCTCGATGCGCGCCTCGTCGTCGTTGAAGACGCCCAGCGAGGCCTTCGCCTCCAGCTTGGCGCCACCCACCGCGTCGCCTGCCAGGTACTTGATCGCGGATTGGTAGTCGTCGCTTTTCTCGCCCAGGTAGAAGGCGAGCTCGTCGGTCAGCGTGGAACCGACCACGGTGACCGCGGCGGGATAGTCCTTGAGGTTCAACGCATTGCCCTGGGCCTTGGTCAGGCCGTGCAGGCCGCCGGTCACCGCTTCCTCCTTCACGGAGCCGGCGAAGGCGCCCGTGAACGCGGCATTCACGTCCTGGCCGTGCTTGGTCAGCTTGCTGGCGACCTTGGCGCCGATGGCGATGAGGGCGGGCTCGAACACCACGTCGACCTTGGCGGCCTCCTGCAGCTGCTCGACTTCCTTGTCGGCCTGCGCATTGAGGCCCTTGGGACCGCTGTCGCCGCCGCTGCCCTTGTCACCGCCTTTCTCCTTGTTGCAGCTCGTGCAGTCCGGGCCGCCGCCTTCGGTGTCCGTGCCGGGAGGCGGAGGAGGCGGCGGTGGCGGCTGGATGCCGGTGAACATGGCCAGGAGCGAGGCATGCGCCTGCCCCTGGCTTTTCTCGATCGATGCCTTGAGCAGGTCGGCCGGCTTGCCCATGCAGCTCTGGGCCGCAGCGGTGACGCTGTCGCGCAACTGGATCGCCGACTTCACGAAGGCCTGCACCCGCTCGCTCTGCTGCTGCTCGCCGTGGGTGGCGGCCTGGCCCATGGCCTGCAAGGTCGTGTCGAGTTCCTTGGCGCGGTTCGTCGCCAGTTCGTCCTTCTGCTGTGCCTGCTCGGATTCCAGGCGATCGCGGTTGCCGGCATGGCGTTCGCGCACCGACGCCCCAGTGGATGCGAGCCCCTTGCGCAAGGAAGCGGGCGCAGTCTGCGACAGCCGGCGCACGGCGGCGGCCCCGCCGCTCATGCCGGTGGCGCGCAGGTTCTGGCCGAAGCCCTGCACACTGCGCCAGTAGCCGGGCAGGGCGCCGCGGGTGGCGGACTCGACCGAACCGACGGCGCCCTTGGCGCCGCGCAAGGCGCCGTTCAGCACGGCACGTGCCTGTGTCGTGAGCCGGGTGCGCGCGGCCTTCTGCTGTGAACGCAGCTGGTGCAGCGTGGCGGCGCGCATCTGCCGCAGGTTCAGCTGCGCGGCGGCGAACTGACCGGCGAGCCCCTTCTTCGCGCGCTTGAGGGCGCCGCCCACCGACTTGCGGCCGGCGTCGAAGGTCTTCTTGCGGTTGCTGTCCAGGCTGCCGCGGTAGGTGCAGCTGGCATTGCACAGCGTCGTCGTGTTGGTGGTGTTCCAGGCCTTGACGACTTCGGTGTTGTGCTTGGTCAGCTCATCGACCTTCTTTTTCACCAGGCCGGGCACGCGCGGGAGGATGCGCTCGTTCTTCGCACCTTGCAGGGCGCCCACGCCCTCGACCTTGAAGGTCTCGGCGCGCTTGTCGCCCCACTCGGTGATCGCCTTCGTCGTGGTCTCGAACTGCTTGGCCGCGCGCCCCGTCACGGTGGTGAACTGCGTGGTGTGCGCAGTCTCGATGGCGCTCACCTGGGCACTGATCATGGCCGAGGCGGCACCATCGTTGGCATTGATCGCGCCCCAGGCGCTGTTGGCGGCGCGCTGCAGGCTGTTCGCCGCATCGATGTAGCTGGCCTGCAGCGTGAACTGCGCTTCGGTGGCACGCGCGTCGGCCTCTTCGCACGCGCGGTTGGCCTCGGCGTCGAGCTGCGAGACGCCGGCATCGTGCTGCTGGGTGATGGTCTCGGCGGTGAGCCCGTAGTGGTGGCTCATCCAGGCCGTCAGCTGGCTGGCTTCGGAGGCCAGCGTCTCCTGTTCGCGGCGTGCCTCGCGGTGCAGGTCGGCATAGGCGCTGCGCGCGGCCTCGCGCGCCGCGTCCACGGCCTGCGGGTCGCTCTCCGGCGCGGCCGGATGCGCGGCGGGACCGGCCGGACGCTTGCCTTCCTCCTTGTCCTTCTTCTTCTGCTCGGCCGGCTTGGTGGCACTGCCTTCGCGGCGCGGCAGGATGCCGGCCGGCAGTTCCGCGTCGGCCTCCCACTCGGGCACCAGGGCCTCGGGGTCGAAGCTGAGCGGCACGTCCAGCGACGTTCCCTCGGTGGGCGGCTCGGGATCGGTTTCGACCTCACCGACCGGCTGCGCCTCCACGTCATCGGGCAGTCCGCCAGCCCGGCCGCCGCCGGCAGCAGCCTTCTTCTTGTCGCCCTTGCCCTTGTCCTGGCCTTCCTCGTCCTTGCCGCTCGCCTTGTCTTCACCTTCCTCGCCGCCTTTCCTGGCATCCTTCTTCTTGTCGTCCTTTCTCTTGTCGTCCTTTTTCTCGTCCTTCTTTTCCTTGTCGTCCTTCTTGTCCCCTGGCTTGCCTTGCGGTGACGGTGCAGGCGCGGGAGGTGGCGGGCGAGTGGGAGAGGGCGCAGGGACGGGTGCAGCGGGCGTGGCGGGCCGCGGGGCCGGGACGGGCGTCAGCTCGGCGATCATCTCCTTCGCGGAGACCGTCCCGGCCTGCGGAGAGGGTGCACCGGGCTGCTCTTCCACGGCCGGCGTGGGACGCAGCGGCCGGCCGCCAAGTCCGGGCGAGAACGGCTGCAGCAACGAGCCGTCGAGCCGGTTGTCCAAGCGTGCATCAAGGCGCGCGTCGAGTCTCGCGTCCAACCGTGCATCCAGCCTGGCATCGAGCAACTCGTTGCGCGGCTTCAGGTAACGGGGCAAGGGCGCCGCGGCGGCTTGTTCCGGGTCGGCATCCTGGTCGGCAGTGCTCTCGCTGTCCTCGTCGGGCGAGGTGCCATCGCGCTTGCGCGGCGGTGCCCCCAGCGCAGCGGGCGCTGGCGCGCGGCGCGACGCCAACCTGCTCATCGCCTCATCCGGCCGGTGTGCCCGGCAGCCCCAGCAGCCCCGCCGGCATGGCCTTGCCGAGCTTTCCGTATTCGTCGGCCAGCGCCAGCGCCACCGAACGCGCATCGACGCGACCACCGCCGCTGATCGCACGGGCCGCCAGCACCACGTTGCGGATGTGTCCGCCGGCGAGTTCGCAAGCCGCCGCCAGCCGGTTCAGCACGGCCGGTGCGAGCTCATGCGCCTCGCCCAGGTGAGCCAGCCACAGGGCACGGCGTTCTTCGGGACCCGGTGCGGGAAACTCGACGATCGCGTCCAGCCGCCGCGTGAAGGCACTGTCGAAGCGGCTGCGGCTGTTGCTCGTGAGCAGCACGATGCCGTCGCAGGACTCGATCCGCTGCAGCAGGTAGTTCGTCTGCTGGTTGGCATGCCGGTCGTTGGCATCCTTCAGTTCGGTGCGCTTGCCGAAGAGCGCATCGGCTTCGTCGAACAGCAGGATGGCTTCGGCGTGCTCGGCGCGCGCAAAGAGTTCGGCGAGGTTCTTCTCGGTCTCGCCGATCCACTTGCTGGTCACTGCGGCGATGTCGACGCGGAACAGCGGCAGCGACAGGCGCGTCGCCAGCCAGCCGGCGCTCAATGTCTTGCCGGTTCCCGAAGGGCCCACCATCAGGACGCGCACGCCGGGGCGGTAGCGCGTGCGGCTGGCGGCGCCGAGGCCGTCGGCCAGGCCGTCGCGCAGGCGGCAGCGCTGCAGCACGCGCTCGAGCTCGTCGCGCAGCGAGGCCGGCAGCACGAGGGCATCGTCGGGCACGTCTTCGGGCAGGGCTTCGGCCAGGCTGCCGAGTTCGCTGCGGGCCTGGCGCAGTGCCTGGTGCAGGTGCGAGGGTTGCAGGCGGTCCTCGCCGGTGCGCAGCCGATCCTGTTCGGCCGCGTCGCACAGCTGCGCGATGCGGGTGGCGCTGTGGCGATGCTGCGCCGCCAGCCGGGCCGACAGGGTCTCGTCGACCCGTCCTGCGCGCCACAGCGCGCCGCGTTCCCCGGCCTGCGGCAGCGGCACGCGCCAGGCCGGCGGCGTGTCGCCGTCGCAGGTCCATGCGCCGTCGAGGCCGGTGGCCACCAGCGAGGGCCCGCGGTACCCAGGCAGCACGGGCACGCGCTGGCGTTCGCCCGGCGCGGTCTCGCTGCAGAACACCGGTAGGGCGTCGTGCAAGGCCAGCCATGCAGCGAGGCCGGGCAGGGTGTCGGTGCCGTCGATGAAGGCCGTGCGCCTCCCGAGCGCACGCGCCACCGCCGCTGCCGCATCGCGGGCTTCGCGCGGGTGGCCGGCGCGCACGACCAGCACGCCTTGCGCCGGCAGGCTGCGTGCGCACTGGGTGGCCTGCTGCTGCAGGCTCGCGGGCAGCACACCGGCCGCATCCTCCAGCGTCACGCCGGGCCACTGTCCACGTGCGCCGCAGGCTGCGAGAACAATGGGCGACGGGACGCGCAAGGGCGCGTCCGCGAGCGTCCGGTTGCCCCCATCCAGCTGCAGGAGCCCGCTGCGCACCGCCACACCGTCCACCAGCTGCGCCAGCGCCTGCGTCGTGCCGCCGTTCGCATCGCGATGCAGCGCCGCGACCAGCCCGACACTCGGATGCATCTCGCGCAGCGGCGCCTGCAGCCAGGCGAGGGCGCGCGAGACCATCGGGTCGGTGTCGGCGGCGAGCGCGAGGGCCACGGCATGGCGTTCCACCGGCAGCAGGGCCAGGGCATTCGACAGCCGCTGGACCGCGCGATCCAGCGCAGAAGGCCCGGCTGCGGTCTCGCGGTCCCGCAAGCTCACCAGCCAATGGGCTTCCGGCGCAGCCATCGCGTCGACCTCGTCCGGCGCGAGCTGTGCCAACGCCTGTTCGGCCAGCGTCAGGCCAGCGATCGGTGGCAACAGGCGTTCCGGTGCGTTCATGGCCGGGCCTGCCCCTCGAAATGAAAACCGACGACGCGGCCGTACCAGGGCAGCCAGCCGGGATCGATGTCCAGGCCGAGGCGGCGCACGCGCAGGTCGACGTCGTCGAGCGTGAAGTGCAGGTCGGCATGCGTCGCGCTCACGCCGAGGCGCGCGGGACGCAGCACCAGGCGGCGCAAGCCGAGGCGGCCGGCACGCCAGAGCCAGCGGCGGGCCAGCCTGAGCCAGTGCAGCGCGCGCGCTCCGCTTTCAAGATCGGGTGCGGGCCGCGCGAGCTGCCAGCCCGGGTCGTCGTCGTCCACCGGCAATCGCTGCAAGGCGAGATGCAGCACGTGTTGCGCGAGGTCCGCAGGCAGCGGGTCCTGGCCGGCGAATCCCAGCCGCGCCAGCACCGGCAGCAGGAACAGCAGGCCGCCGCAGGCGGTGGGCTCGAGATAGGGCGACTGCTCGAGCAGGACGTGATGCAGGCTCGTGGCGAGCGGTGGAAAGTCCGTCGGCCTGGCCACCACAGGGGAAGCCTCCGGCGATTTCCGCGGACCCTCGGTGGCCTGCCGCAGCTCGGCCTTCGGGGACGTCGGTGATGCGCCTGCGCGTTCCTGCGCCCGTGCCGTGTCGACCGAGGCCGTCGCCTCGAGGGCTTCTGGCCCGCCACCCGGCACCGTAGCGCGTGTCGCGCCGACCGACTCGCTTCGTGAACGGTGTGATCGCAGCGGGGCGAGCTCGGCATCGAATCCACCGGAGGCCTGCAGCACGCTGCGCAGCCAGCGCGGCAGAGACAGCAGCGGATCCGCAGGCGCATCCGGCACCTGAACGCCATGCGGTCCGGACTCGGAGGGCCTGTCTTGCGGGGCCGGACGTTCGTCGAGATCCTCGAGGACGGGCAGCGCGGCCTGCTGCAGCAAGCCCGTGCCTTCGCGCTCGTTCATCGCCGCGGCCAGCGTCGCCGCACCGCCGGCACGCACCATGGCGGCGACCCAGGCCGGCACCGCGATGCGTGCCTGCGGCCAGGCGGCCAGCGTCCGAAGCACGCGGCGCGCCTGCAGCACGAAAGGCAGCCCCGGTTCGAATTCCGGCACCGCCAGCGGCCAGTACCACGCCTCGCAGGACGCACCGCGCAACAACCTCAGCCCCAGGCGCACGCGCGCGTCCAGCGGACTCGCGAAACACACCACCTCGGCCTGCGGCGGTGGAACAGCCGCGGGATCGTTCTCGGCCCAGGCCGTGCCGGCCTGCGCCACCTGACGCTCGATCAGCATCGACAAGGCCTGCGGGCTGATGTCGGGCGCGATGCACCCGAGCGCCAGCCGGCGCACGAGCAGCACGCGCGCGTCGTCGCCGGGCAGGCTGGCGCAGCGCAGCGCATCCTCGAGCCGCGGCAGCATGCGCGTCACCGACGCCTCGTCGGCGGCGCGCAGTTGCAGCCGGTGGACCCTGCGTTCACTCATGGCGTGCGGAACAGCGTGCGGCCGGCCGTCTGCGCCTTCAGGCTGACCATGGCACTGCTGTCGAAATGCACGCGCACGTCGTCGCCGAGGTCGACCCGCGCGCTCGAGGTGTGGATCACCCGTGCCGAGATCTCCGCGCCCAGGTCCTCGACCAGCGCGCGCGCGACCAGCGCATCGTTGCGGTACAGCAGGGCCTGCATGCCCACGCGCAGCGGCGCCGCGTCCAGCACCGACAGCGGGATGCTGACACCCGGGCTGATGCCCGTGACCGGCCGCGCCATGCGGCCGCTGACGATGCGATCGACCGGCGCGTGGCTGGCCAGCAGCAGGCACATGCGCACGATGTCGTTGACCAGCGCCACCGCTTGCGGCACGTTGTCGACGATCTGCGCGAACAGCCAGTCGACGTACGCCTGCATCTGGCGCCGGTCGATGTAGCCGATGCTCGCCCAACCCGTCAGCGTCGCCAGGTTGCGCAGGTTGGGCGCGTCGTCGAACTCGGACAGCAGCTCCGCCCATTGCAGCCGCAGCACGGCCGGCACGCCGGAGAACTCGGCATGCAGGCAGCTGACGATGCTGCGCATGTTCTGCAGCTCGACGGCCGCGGCGCGCGCGACGTCCGGCCGGCCATGCCCGCCCTCGGCCAGGTCGCCGAAGCTGACCACCGCCTCGGCCTGCACGCGCAGGCTCTGCCAGGTGGTGGTGGACAGCGCCGCGAGGTTGAAGCCCTGCATGGCGGTCAGGCGCGGCGCCAGCGCCTCGACCTGGCGCGTGGCGACACGTGCGATGCCCTTGGCCAGCACCGTGGCGCTGGCCGCCGGCTGCACGGGCCTGGGCACCGCAATGCCCGTGACGGCACGCAGCTGCGCGCTCTGCATCAGCTTGACCATGGGCTCCAGCCGGTCGAGCTGCTGCAGGATCTTCGGGGCGCGCACGAACCAGTTGCTGGGCGCCTCGCGCAGCACCTGCAGCATGTCCATCAGTTCATCGGGCGTGTCCGGATGCTCGCGCAGGCAGGCCGGGACGGGCGCCTCCAGCAGGCCTGGATCCACCGAGTGGGTCGGCGTGGCGAGCACCGTGTCGGTCTCGCGCGGGCGGATGTAGGCGACGAACTTCACCTCCTCGCTCAGCACCTTGGCGCGCCGCGCGTTGACGGCGGCGATGCGTTCCTGTTCCTCGGTCATCAGGGCGCGCGCCACGCTGACGTCATGGCGCGCCTCGGCCAGTTCGTCGGCCACTTCGGACAGGCGCGCCTGGCTCGCGTCGTTCTCGGACTGCAGCTGGTCGAGCGCGGTCTGGGCGCGCGTCAGGGCGTCGCGGTAGACGACCAGGCGCGCTTCGAGCTGGCGCAGGATGGAGATGGTGAGGTCCGACAGCGACACGGTCTGCGTGAACATCGTGGCCTCGTCGACCGAATTCGGATTGACGGGCGGCGGTGCCTGCCTCAGCAACTCCAGCAGCGACGGCGTGGTGCGGAACTCCATCAGCAGGCGCCTGCCGGGCGTGTTGCTGCCGAGCACGAACGGATCGTTGGTCAGTCCCGGGATGCTGAATCCATCCAGCAGTGCCGGCATCTCGCCGCTGTCCTCCTTCATGAACTGGTCCAGCAGCGCGAGCAGCGACTTGACGGTGTTATAGCGGTTCAGCAGCGCATAGTCGCGCGCCTCGGGCGAGGGCGGGCTGCGCAGCCGGTCGGCGATGGCGGTGGTGCGCACCTCGGAAGCACCGATGATGGGCGTCGAGTAGACGACGGGCAGCGGTGCGCGGGGCTGCAGCAGCACGCGGCCGGAGGTCGAGACCCTGGGACTGACCACCCTGGCCAGCGAGACGGCGCCCACCTCTGCGGCACCGGTCGAGATCGCCAATTGCGCGGCCGGCACCAGGCTGTTGATCGCCAGGCTGCTGGCGGCCGCCAACGCGGTCGGCACCGACGGCGACGGCGCCGCCGCGGCCGTCAGTCCGCGCACGGGCGAGGTCTTGACGGTCGTGAGGTAGTCGCGGATCTGGTTCTGCACCACCAGCGCGCTGTCGGACTTGGCGATGCTCGCGAGCATTGGCGACACCGCGAGCCGCGACGCATCGGTCGTGCTCATGGTCAGCTGGCGCATCCGGTAGATGTCGACCTGCATGTGCGCGAAACCGAAGTCGGTGATGTCGTCGGCGCGGTCGATGCGCGCGCGCAGGTAGTCGGCGAAGCCGGAGACGCCGCGCAACAGCAACTGGGATTGCTCGTGGCCCGACAGCTTCTTGATCAGCGGGTCGCTCACCAGCTCGGTGTAGATGCGCACGGTGCCGATGCGCGAGGAAGGCGTCGGCGTCAGCACACCGAGGTTGTTCTGCGGCACCAGCGTGCCGTTCAGCAGCGTCGAGTAGGGCGGCGTGGTGGATCCGCCGCCCGAAGCAATGCTGACCGGCCACAGGCGCTGCGGCGTGGTGGACGCCACCGTGGGATAGCGGGACATCTCGCTGAAGGAAACGGTTCCGCCGAAGGCCAGGAAGCGCACGCGCACCAGCTGCTGCGTGGCGATCTCCGCGATCCGCAGCGCCATCAGGTTCAACTGCACCCAGGTGCCGGACTGTGGCAGCGGGCCCGCACGCTCGGCCGTCAGTACCGACTGGAAGGCGGAGGATGCGGCCGCGAGCTGCTCCAGGTGGTTCTCGCCCCAGAACACGGTGCGCGTCTCTTCGGGCGCCGTCGTGCTGCGCCGGGTGACCACCAGGGCCAGCAGCGCACGCGGCGGCGCCAGCTCGTCGAGGTAGATCCAGTTGGTCAGGCGGTCGCTGCCGTCCGTGCTGATCGTCACGTTGGCGAAATTCCCGATGGTGTGGCCGCGCYAGCCAGCCGCCGTCGGGTAGGTGAGGTTGAAGCCGCTGACGGGCACGGCCCGCGTCTGCGACGTCGATTCGCCGAAGATGTCGCCGTCCGTGCTGCCCACCAGTTGCGGCAGGCTGGGCACCACGCCGTCGTGCGGCTCGAACGGCGCCCAAAGGTCGTTGGGCGCCAGCAGGTCCCACACCTCGTCGCCCTGCACGCGCGCGCCAGTCGGCAGGAAGTTGCAGAACCATTTCGTCCACTGCTGATCGCCCATGCGGGCACCGGTGAGTCCGTAGGCGGCGCGGCCGCCGAACAGCGTGAAGGCCATGCCGTCGAGCTGCGCACCGTTCAGGCCGACGCTGCTGGCCGGCACCTTCAACATCACCCACTGTCCGGATGGCGGCAGGTCGCCCATGCGCATGCGCGAGGCCGTGTTGGCGGTGCCCCACTTGATCTGGTCCGCGCCCCAGTAGGCACGGTGTTCCCAGTTCCCGCCCGAATGCCACTGGAACATCACTTCGGTGGGCGGGTTGTCGGGATCGAGGCAGACCCAGACGAACAGCGACCAGCCCGACGGCACCAGGAAGGTCGGGTTGGCGCCATCGAAGAAGTGCTGGTGCTGCCCCTCGGCCAGGGTGCTGCGATGGCCCCCGCCCGGCGGCGGCTCCCCCCATGGCGACAGGCTCTCGGTCTCGAGGGCCAGCGGATCGTCTCGGATCAGCGGCACGGCCGGCGAGCTGCCGTTCAGCGCGTGCTGCAGCATGGCGGCGCGGTTGCGCAGGCCCTGGCGCAGGCCGAGGGTGCGTGCGCGGCGCAGCAGGTTTTCGTCGAGCGTCTGCTTGAACAGCGGGTCGATCACCTCGGTGCGCAACAGCCGCGGTTCCCACGATTGCAGCGGCACCGGGACCAGCATGCGCACGCTCTCGCTCGCCGAGGGATTGAGCGGCGCCAGCGAAGCACTGCCGCGCACCGCGAGGTCGAGCTGTTCGACGGGAACGGGCACCGCATCGATGTCGAAACCCGGCGGGAAGAAGCCGCTGCGCCGCGTCGATGCCTCGAAGGTGTTCTTCGGCAGCAGGCCCACCGGCGGCAGGCGCGTGGTGAAGGCGTCGGCCAGCTGGTTGGCCGCAGGCGAAGGTTCGCCGGTCGCGGCGATCTGCTCTGCCAGCTGTTCGATCTGCGCCTGCCACAACGAAGGCAGGCGGCTGTTGCAGGCGAGTGCGCCGCTGAAGGTCGGCCCCGGCGAGTACATGCGCGAGTCGCGCGCACGGCCACCCTCGCGCACCACGCTGGCCCGGTCGAGCCACAGCGGACGGTGCTGGTTGTCGAGGTTCACCATCGCGATCGGTACGCCCCAGTCTTCCCAGGGCAGGGTGCCGTCGACGGCCAGCTGGCGCTCGGCCTCGAACACCGTCCAGGCCAGCGCGTTGCGCCACTGCGCCGGCGGCACGCCCGGCAAGGGCCGCCATTCGCCGGGCCACACGAACCAGAGCAGGCGCACGGCATCGGCACTGCGCCAGTCGATGAAGCTGTCGGCGTTGTTGACCGTGCCTTCGTCGCAGGCGTTGTGCTCGCAAGGGTCCATCGGGTCGAGCGGCGCGGTTTCCACGCGCACCGGCTGCATCACCAGCACGCCGACCGGCGGCAGCGTGGCCAGCGAGACGGTGCTCAACGCACCCAGGGGAACACCGACCTCGCGCGGCAGCAGCGTCGGTGGCTGCCCCGGCGTGCCGTTCCCGACGCCGCCGCCGTTGGCGAAGAAGGCCGCGGGCGCGACCACGGGCACGTCGGCGAGCGAACATTGCAGCGTGCGCGTCAGCACCACGTCTTCGCCGCTGGTGGCCAGGCCGCGGCCGGGCGAGACCTGCAGCGAGGTCGCGAGGAATTGCTGGCGCACCGCAGATGGCTCGGCCGGATCCACCGCGACCTGCTGCACCGACAGCTCGAGCCCATCGACGATGCCGGCGACCCAGTCCTGGCCGCGCTTGGCGAGGTGGCCTGCGGCCCATTCCTGAGATTGCTGGAGCGCACCCTGCGTCAGCGCGCGGCCCGGGAAGATGTTCGGCCGGCGCAGCCACGCGGCGGCCGCTTCGGTGGCGTTGGCCGGCGACAGGGCGATCACGCGTTCGCCGGACACCGGGTCGCGCACAGGGGTCATGTTCACGGCGGTTCTCCTGGAATGTCAGGCACTCGGTTCAGCGGCTCGGCTTCCCGGTGGTCTTCCTGGCGGCCACTTTCTTGGCGGCCACTTTCCCGGCCGGGGCCTTCTTCGTGGCCGCCTTCTTCGCGGGAAGGGCAGATTCGCGGCGCGGGACGGGTCCTGGCGACGGACCGGGCCGTGGACTCGGCGGCGTCGGCGAAGGCCGCGGCACCGGTGCGGGGACGGGAACCGGCGCGGGCACCGGGGCCGGAGCAGGCTTTGGCACGGGAGCGGGTGCAGGTCTCGGGACAGGCGCCGGCTCCGGCGCAGGGACCGGTACCGGCGGCGTGCCGCCTTCGGCCTCGCCCTTGCTGCCCGGCGTGCGGGTCAGCCGGGCCGTCAGCTGCGACAACTGCGCGCCCGACGCGCTCAGCGCATTGCTGTCGAGCTTGCGCCAGGCGTCGCTGCCGGCCAGCGTCGAGAGGGCCATCTTGGTGACGCCACCTTCGGCGTTCTTCTCCAGCCGGAGCAAGCCTTCGCCGAGCGCGCCGCCGTTGATCTCCGCACTCACGCTGAGCACCTTCGCGTGGTCCAGGCCCGCGTCCGCACCGCTGCCGGTCTGCGCCGACAAGGCACCGAGCGTGGCTGCCGTGAGCGCGGGCGAGGCCGCGACGCGTGGCGAGGCGAGCAGCGAGAACACCGAGGCCGCCGCCTTGCTGCTGGACTTCTGCAGCAGGCCGTCCAGCGAAGGCGCCAGGCCCAGCGTCATGATGCGTTCGCGAACCACGCCCTCGACGGCCACCTCGTTGATCCCGGCCATCGCGATCGGCGCGCCGACGAGGTCGTCGCGGTAGGCGAGGTTGCGCCGGCGCACGAACCACAGCGTCGGCAGCTGCGCCAGTCGTGCCCACTCGGCATCGGCGGGGTTGGACGGATCGACCGTGGGCACGGGCAGCGGCAGTCGCAGCCGCTGCAGGATCTCCAGCGGCTTGCGTTGCGCGACCTGGTTGGGCGCGGAGGGCTTCAACACGCGGTTGCGCGTCTGCAGCTTGGCGAGCACGCTGCGGAAGTCGCTGCGCGGCACCGGCGCCAGCACGAGCACGGCGGTGAGGTCGAGCGCCGCCTCGCTGGCGAGGAAATCGATCGGCGGCAAGGCCAGCGACTCCTCGACCAGCGCCGGCAGTTCGTCGTCGGGAATGATCGAGAAGTCGACGTCGACCTCGGCCGGGAAATAGCGTTGCGTGAAGTCGCGCACGTCGATCGTCCCCGGGGGCAGCGGACCTGCCGGCGGCAGTGCCGGGAACTGCGAGGCCGCCGGGAAGCTGCGCTTGTTCATCAGTGCCACCACGTCCGCGAGGTGCATCTGGTACTGCATCAGGTGCGCCAGCCGCAGGGCGCGCGGCGCGAAGCCCAGGCCGGGCAGGTCGCCACGCGAGGCGCCGAGTTCGCGACGCACCATCGCCTCGTCGATCCACACCAGGCTGTTCGACTGCAGGGCGAGCATGGCCAGCGGCAGCACGTTGACCGACAGCGTGTCGCGCTGCTGCAGCGTGAAGATGGTGCGCGCCGCACGGCCGCGGCGCGCCAGAAGGTCGTCGGCCGCACCGTCGTCCTGGTAGGGGATCAGCACGATGGCGGCGGCCTCCAGCACGTCACCGTCCTCCACCGTGCGCGCACCGGTCAGCGAGGTGGGGTAGGCGCCGATCGGGTTGCCGGTGAACTCCACCGGGCGCAGCGCGAGGATATACAGCCCGGTGCGGCTGCGCAGCGGGGGCGCGGGCACGCGCGACAGGCCGAAGCTCACCGACAGCTGCTCGGCCTGCGGGATGTCGGCCAGGTTCAGGTTGACCTCGGCAGGCAGCAGCACCAGTTCGCCGGCCGGCGTGATGCCCTGTCCGGCGCTGATCTTCAGCGACTGCTGCGTGCTGCCCGGGTCCACGTAGAGGCCACCGGCCACACCGCTGCCGGCGGCGCGACCGAGGTCGGCCTCGCGTGTCAGGAAGTACTGCTGGTCGCGAATCAGGTCGCGCGCAGCGAGGAAGCGGCCGTCGAAGTAGCGTGGCCGTTCGCGCCGCGGGTCCTGCACCAGCACGCCGCGCGAGCGGAGCTCGGACGCCTCGGCCTGTGCGACGAGCTTGCGCGCCGAGCCTTGAGTGAAGTTGATCGCCATGACAGTAGCTCCATCGATGCGGGTCAGGCCCCGGCCCATTGCGCAAACAGCGCGGCCGGCGGCAGAAAGCGGCGTCCGAAGTTGTCGACCAGCGGGGCGGTCGCGCTGCGCACCGGCGGGGAGCCGGCCGCCACCGTCACCGGGATCAGCACGCGCGCCAGGAAGACCGCGCTCGGGTCGACGCCGGTCGGTTGTTCGGCCGAACGCCCGAAGTCGCCGTTTCCGCCGACGTGGCCGGTGCCGCCGTAGGCCGAGAGCACGGCGTCCTGCAACGCGTTGCGGCGGTCGGTCGCGCTGCCGGCGGGGTTGCCCAGCACCGCGGCAGCCGGCGGAAGCGGCAGGCCGCTGTAGCTGTCGTCGAGCGCGGCGCGCGGCACCAGTTGAAGTTCGTATGCATCGCGCAGCCGCGAAGTCGACACCGCATTCAACGCATCGAAGGGACCGGTGGCGAAGCTCGACGACAGCCCCACCGGGCATGCACCGAAGCGCAGGTAGACATCGGCCACCACGCCGTTGGCGGGCAGCGTCGGCGCCGGCGTGCCGAAACGCGGCGAGATGAAGCGGGCCAGGTTGCCGTACGCGGCGCCGGTGAGCTGGGCGCCGCCCTGGGCGGCGCGCATCGCGGTGAACCAGACGTCGAGCCGGATGCAGGCCGGCCGCAGCAGCTCGACCAGGCGTCCCAGGCGATCGACCGCGAGTCCGGGCTGCACGCGGATCTCCTCCACCTGCCCGGTGGCCGGCGGCACGTACTCGACGCGCAGCCCGGCGAGCGTGCCGCCGCCGGCGAGGAATGCCAGGGCGCGCGCCAGCCGGCCGCGGTGATAGGTCTGCTCGTCGGTGAAGTCCTGCGCATCCAGCAGCAGGCCGGTGGCGAAGGCAGGGCGTTCGGCGCGAGGCTGCTTGAACAGCGGATCGGCGTCTTCGGTGAGGAGGCTCATGGTGGATGACCTTGAAGAAGCGGAGGGATGTCAGGGGGCGGGCAGCGCGGTGCCCGCCAGCCGCGAGTCCAGCACCGGCTGGCCGATGACGAGGTCGCCGTTGCCGAGGGCGGAGCGCTGCACGCGCGCCGGTTGCGGCAGCCGCGGCGGGCCGAGGAAGGTGTCGACGCCGACCAGGCTGGACACGCCGACCAGCAGCGGCCAGCTCGCGACGGCCACGCGCACCTCGACGTGCGCCGGCGATTCGAGCTGCGCGATGCGGCGGATCAGCGCCAGGTCCTGTGCCTCGACCTCCCGGTGCACCAGCACGGTCGCGCGGTTGGCCAGGCGCTCGTAGAAGCCGAGGACCGCCGCATCCTCGGCGTTGTTGCCGACCGAGGCGTCGAACAGCGCCAGCAGTTCCACGCGCTCCTGGTCGCCGACGAACAAGGTGTCGCCGACGACGGAGTTCCCGTTCTGGCTGAGGCCGGGCAACAGCGGGTCGTTCTCGTCGGACAGGTCGACACCGAGCAGGGTCGCGAGGATGCGGCGCAGGCGGAAGTCCTCGACCACGACGATTGCGCCCGAGCGCACCGAGCCGCCGGTGGCCACGTCGAGCGCGAGGCGCAATCCGTTGCGCGTGCCGTGCCATCGCGCGAGGTCGGGCGCAGCGCGCAGCCAGGCGCGCCGCGCCGAGGCGGGCAGCGCACCGTCGAACGCCACGCCGATCCAGCTGCCGAGCCATTCGAGCTGCTCCTCTCTCGTGGCATCGGGATCACTGAGCAGGTGGGCCGCGGCGACGCGGTCCTCGAGCTGCGTCAGCACGCCTTCGAAGTTGGCGACCAGCCGCGCATTGAAGTCCGACGGCGTGGCCTGAGGCTGGTAGACCGCGACCGCGTCGGCCTCCAGCGCCAGCCGCCAGGCGGCGCCACCGTCGCGCAGCAGCCAGGCCTGGCCGCTGCGTTCGACGGTCAACCTGGCTGCGTCGCCGAGCGGTACCGCCAGCTGGGCGAGCCGCGTGCGCAAGGCGCCGCCGGGCGTGCCGCCGGCATCGAGGGCCGCAACGAAGGTGCTTTCGATCTGGCCCGTGCGCATGCCGGGCACACGGGCCGCATCGCCGAACAGGCTCTCGCGGTAGAGGCGCGGCAGGTAGCGGTCCACGTACGAGAGCCGGCTGCCCCAGGCACGCAGTGCCGCGATGGCGGGACCGCTGCGGCCGTCGCCGTGCAGGACGATGCGCACCCACAGGTAGCGGCCGACCAGCGAGCGCACCCGTTGGCGGCTGTCCTGGATCAGCACGGAGAACAGGCCGCGCAGGCCCGGCTCGGGCTCGCCGCCGAGCAGGCCCGGGTGGTGCGGCAGTTCGCTGGGCACGCGCTCCCAGGCGGCGCGCGGGGCGTGTGTCGACTGCATCGATTCATCGAGGGTCACGATGTCGCGGCCGAAACCATGCGGCTGCCAGGCCACGCGGTCGTCGGGCTGCGGCGGCTGCATGTCGTTGGTCGCCGCCAGCCACACGACGAAGCCGCAGTGGTCGGGGATGGCGGCCTCGGCCACCAGCCGGTGCCACACGGTGCGCGGGTCGCGGCTGTCGATTGCATGCGCGACCAGTCCATCGGGCGAGTCGGCATGGTTGGCCGCCTCGCCGCGCCGTGCGAGCTGGTTGAGCGACAAGGCGCGCAGCGGTTCGGTCCCGCCACCGGCGATCGGGTAGTGGGGAAGCTCGCCCGGCCCGTTGGCGAATGACGCCTCGATCGCATCGTCGGCCAGCGGGTACACGTCGCCGAGCGCCGCCATCAGGCCGTCCGTCGCCGTCGCCGCCAGGTCGAAGGCCGGTGCGTCGCTGCGCCCCGGCACGCGCAGCGCGATGCGCCCGGGCGACAGGCTGGCCAGCGAATAGGCGAAGTTGGCGCCGCTCGCGATCGAGGGTGCGCCGAGCACCCGGCCATCCACCGCCCAGCGGCGGATGCAGGCCGTGCCGTCATCGCCCTGCCAGCTCAGCAGCAGCGGCGTGCCTTCGCCGTCGCAGGCCAGCGCGAGCACCCGCTCGGTGGCAGGCCAGGCCGGCGCACCGGCCAGTTCGAGGCGTGGTGCGCAGCCGTTCTCGGGGCTCGGGCGGAAGACGCGGGCGTCGTAGTCGTCCGGTTGCAGCGAAGGACTGCGCAGCGGCCGGCCGCGCAGCCGCGCGAGGCGGCCGGTGTTGCGCTCCAGCGCCCACACCGCGCCGTCCGGCGCGGCGGCCAGGCGCCAGGGAACAAAGCCCGCGAGCGAGACCGTCGTGTCGGGCCAGCGCGCGCGCAGGTCGTGCATCACGATGCCGCCGCCGTGGGCGATGCACAGCACGCCTTCCGTCGACGTGCACAGGTCGGTCGGGTCGCCGGCGGGCAGCGTCAGCAACTGAAGGTCGCCGGGCAGCACGCTGTGCACGCGCACCGCGCCGTTCTCCCAGCGGGCCACGCAGCCGAGCGAGTCGATCGCGCGCGGCACGCGGTCCAGCGCGGTCTCCGCGGCCGCCTGCGCCTGGGCGGCCGGCAGCGCGGGCTTGAGCGTGCGTTCGGACGCCAGGTGCAGCAGCTTGCAGCCGCGGTCCCAGGTCGCGTGCTGCAGCGACGGGAAATGCGTGGCATCCGCGAGCAACCAGAAGCGCAGGCCGTTGCTGTCCATCAGCACAGCTCCGGCACTGCCGGCACGGCGATGGCGCTCGCGTCGGCGAAGGGATTCGGCAGGGCGCGCAGGTCGGTCGGCGCGTTGGGGCCGTCGACCGCGATCACCGACAGCAGTTCGGGCAGTTGCCAGGGCTGCAGGTCCAGGATCTGCGCACCGTCGGCGGCGATCGACGGCAGGCGCTGCCAGTCGTTGCCGTTGCGGCGGAAGAGGTTGAGGCCGCGCAGTTCATCGACGCCACCGACGCGTGACACCTCAACCTCGAGTTCGCGGCTGCGCACCGCCCGGCCGAGCTGCCAGCCCGTGCGGCCGATTCCGCCCGGCGCGAGCGGCCACAGCAGCCGGCGCAGCGCCTCGCGCACGTCGAGCAGCACCTTGTCGCGTGCATACCCGTCGCGCAGCGTCACCGCCACCGAGAGTCCGAGCGGGACGTAGTCGCAGCCGATCACGTACAGCTCGGTGGCCAGCGGCGTGCGTGCCGACAGGTGGGCGTGCAGGCGCTCGATGAAAGGCCGGTCGGGGCGCGGGTTGGGGGCCGGCCCGAGCGGCACCGAGGGAAGGGCCAGCACGCTGACCACACCGGGCACGCCGAAGCGGCGTTCGCGTGGCTTGAACCTGGGCATCACCTCGACACGACCCACGTCGACCGCCGGGGCGTCCATCGCGAGGCGCCGATAGTCCTCCTCGGTGACGGCACGGTCGCCGTGGCGCAGGCGTGCGGGGATTCGGCGCTCGGCCACCTGCAAGGTTTCGGCGTCCTCGCCACCGCTCAGCGGCAAGGGCTGCTGCACCTTGATCGGCGGCGCGTTCTGGCCGTCGATGCGCAGGGCCTGCAGTTCGGTCAGCGATCCGGCGGGCAGGTTGCCCGCGCGTCCACCACCGAAGCGGCCGAAGGCCAGGCGCACGCGCATCTGCGCTTCGGGCGCGCGGCCGCGCACGCCGTCGCCGAAGCGCAGCGTGCCTGCCTCGGCGTCCAGCTGGAAGGCGGCAGCCTCGCGCGCCACGTTCGGATCGGTGGAGATGGCCGCAAGGTCATCGACGCGTGTCCAGTCCTGGTAGCCGCGGCCGGGCTCCTCGACCTGGATGCGCAGCGTGTCCGCGTCCACCGAGCCCTGCGGCAACTGGAACACCTGGTCGCCACCGCCGCTGGAACTGCCGAGCACGCGGCCGGCCATGCTGGCGCGCTGGTCGATCTCGACCGCGTTGATGCCGACCCAGGCCAGCGGCAGGTGCTGCACCGGTTCGCCGGGCTTCGGGCGCAGGCGGATCCATGCGAGCAGGCGGGCCGCGCGGTCGGGGTCGTCCAGGCGCGGCGGCGCATCGCCGACACCGGCGCGTGCATTGATGCCGACGTCGTTCGATGGCGCCCAGATCTGGCTCTCGTCGGGCAAGCGCAGGCGCAGCGTGCCCGCACGGGCCAAGCCCTTGCTGGTGTCGTCGCCTTCGATGCCCAGGGTCAGGTAGTCGGTCTCGAAGTCGTTGCGGCCGCGCGTGGTGATCTCCCACAACACCGGCACCGGGACCGGCTTGCTGCTGCTGTCGTCCAGCGTGGGCATGGACAACGCGGGCACGATGCCCATCGAGAGCAGTTCGGGCAGGCCGGTGTCCTGCCCGCCCAGGGCCGACTTCACCGCGTCGTTGGTGGCCGGCTGGTTGGCCGCCGTGTCGGCGCGCGGGGCCAGCAAGGCGATCCACAAGGCGCGGTCGGCGCTCGTGCCGAACACGTCGACCCCGGCCGGCTGTGCGCGGCCGCCGGCGAACACCGGCGTGGTCTCATAGGCCTTGACCGCACCGCTGATGCGGTGGATCTGCGCCAGGCCCTGCAGCATGTCGCTGCGCCGGGCAGTCTCGCTGCTGGACAGCGGGCGCTTGATGTAGGCCTCGGCGCTGATGGGCAGCACGGTGATCTCCGACAGCGTCTCGAAGGGCATCGCCGCCTTCAGGCGCCCCTGCGGCGCAAGCCGCTGCGCGTTGCGCTCGGCGTCCTGCGCGAACGACAGCGACACGATGCCGCGCGCCGGACGCGCTGGCTGCAGGCCCATGCCGAGCAGCTTCAGGAACACCAGGCGCTGGCGTTCCGGAACCAGGTTGGCGCGGTACAGCAGCGCGTCGCCGAGCCAGGCGAAGAGCTCGATCAGCGTGCGGCCGGGATCGCCCAGGCGCGGATGGGTCCACTCCGGCGTGTGGGCGGGGATGCGGGCGACCAGGTCGTCGACGAGGTCGTCGAAGCGGCGATCGTCGAGTGAGGGGGGCAGGATGGGCATGTCAGTGATCCATCGTCGAAGCAGCCAAGGTTCAGGTTTCCAGGTCGACCGTGACGTTCATCGCCGAGGCCGCGCCGGTCCGCGCAAGGCGATAGGCGATCTCCACGCGCACCTGGCCAGGCTGGTCCTCGACCTCCCACACCTCGACGCCGTCGAGCAGGATGCGGGGCTCCCAGCGCTGCAGCGAGTTCTCCACCAGGTCGCGCATCTCGCGGCGCGTGGCCACGCTGTTCGGCGAATGCAGCATGCGGTCCAGGCCGCCGCCGAACTCGGCGCGCATCAGCTGCTCGCCGGGACGCGTGCTCAGGATGATGCGGATGGCATCTCGCACGCTGGTGGCGAGCTCGGGCCACGCCAGCGCACCGTGTGCGTCGGGCAGGGGAAGCAGGGGCCATCCGATCAGCGGCTGCATCGCATCGCTCCTACTTGGGCGGGATCTTGGGGAAGGGCAGGCAGATCTTCATGAAGAAGAGCCAGCCGAACACCAGGTTGAACAGCGTCAGGAAGATGTTCAGGACCAGGAAGGCGCAGATCGTGATGATCGGGATGTTGAAGCCGCAGATCCACGTCAGCCCGAGGCCTTGCGTCGACCCCTTGCCGTCGAGGATGTCCGAGGTGGAGCCGTTCAGCAGGTTCTGCATCGAGGGCGGCACCACGAAGGCGACGTTGGGCTTCAGGCTCTTCAGCAGGTTCTTGTCGCTCGGATCCGGCAAGGGAATCTGCACCGGCGGCGCGCCGGCCCCCTCGTACCAGGGCGCGATGGTGAAGGGCTCGCTGGCCTCGCTCCAGACGATGCGGCCGGGACACGGTCCTTCGGCCTTCAGCCGCACGAAGCTGCGCAGCACGTAGCGCGCGCCCGCGTCGTCGAAGCGCCCCTGCTTGCCCTTCATCGTCGCGAAGCGCGCCGTCATCGCCGCATGCAGCGCGCTGCGCAGGCGCGCTGCCTGGTCGGATGGCAAGGCCGGCCAGGTCGATGGCATCTCGGCCCCGCCCGGCACGCTCTCGCCCTGCAGGATGATGGTGTTGGCACGGGCGAGGAAGTCGTCCGCCTGCACGTAGCGTTGCGGCTGGTTGTCGCRGCGCACCAGCGGCAGCGCGATGCCGTGCAGCACCTGCTTCAGCTGCGTGACTTCGCTGCCGCCGTCGAACAGGTTGAACTGGCTGCCCAGCTGGTGCAGCATCAGCACGAAGCGAACCAGCGTGCCATCGGCACCCTGAGCCTGGCTTTGCGCGAACCAGTCCTTGCTCAGCGCCTGGCCGGCGAATGGCAGCGCCATCGCATCGCCGCCCAGGGCCAGCACCAGCTGGGCCCGAAACGCCTGCGACTGCGGGCCGAAGTCCACGCCGGGCGCCGACTCGAACACCGCGTCGACCTCGGACAGCTCGCTGCTGACGGTCGGCACGATGCCGTAGAAGAGCGTCTTGCCCGCATCGCTGCAGACGTCGGGCGGCGCCACGTACATCGCCGTCACGTCCTCGTCGAGCAGGCTGTCGTCGCTGCGCAG
>NZ_JBFUCB010000032.1:0-22149 GCF_056405435.1 Rhizobacter sp. P1_G5
CACCGATGTCTCCCCCCTCCAGGGCCGCGACTTCCACATGCTTGTCGGCATGCACTTGATACAGGCGCGCCACGCGCTCGGTGCGGCCGGTGCTCGCATTGAGCACGCTGTCGCCCGGCCGCAGGCGGCCGCGGTAGACGCGCACGAAGACCATCGCGCCGTGGTCGTCGGAGACGACCTTGAACGCGAGGGCCGCGAGCGGGCCGTCGGCATCCGACTCGGGTTGGCCTTCGGTGGCGATGTCGCCCGGCGCCGGCAGGTAGTCGACGACGGCGTCCAGCAGCGGCTCGACGCCGCGGTTGCGGAACGCCGAGCCGGCCAGCACCGGCACGAAGGCACCGGCCAGCGTGCCGGCACGCAGGCCCGCGCGCAATTGCTCGACCGAGGGTTCCTCGCCTTGCAGCCAGGCCTGCAGCAGCGCATCGTCGCGCTCGACCACCGCCTCGACGAGGCGGGCGCGCGCGATCGTCGCCTGCGCCTGCAGGTCGTCGGGGATGGCTTCGACGAGTGGCGGCTGGCTGGCATCGGCGGCCGGCCAGACGAGGGCGCGCCGGCCGAGCAGGTCCACGACGCCGCGGAACGAGTCCTCGGCGCCGATCGGCAGTTGCAGCGGCAGGGCTGTGACGCCCAGGCGCGACTCCATCATCTGCACGACGCGGGTGAAGTCGGCACCCACTCGGTCGAGCTTGTTGATGAAGGCGAGGCGGGGCACGTGGTACTTGTCGGCAAGGCGCCAGTTGGTCTCGGTCTGCGGTTCGACGCCGGCGACGCCGTCGAACACGACCACCGCGCCGTCGAGCACGCGCAGCGAGCGGTTCACCTCGATGTTGAAGTCGATGTGTCCGGGTGTGTCGATGACGTTGATCTGCGCACCATTCCAGAACACGGTGGTGGCCGCGCTGTTGATGGTGATGCCGCGTGCCCGCTCCTGCGGGTCGTAGTCCATCACGGTGTTGCCATCGTTCACATCGCCGATGCGGTGGTTCGCGCCGGTGTAGAACAGGATGCGTTCGGTGGTGGTGGTCTTGCCGGCGTCGACGTGGGCGATGACGCCGATGTTGCGAAGGAGCCGGGTGTTGTTGTTGCGGGTCATGACGAATCTTTCAAACTGGGGCGGTTTCGGCCGGCCCCGGCGAAGATCCGCCTGGGCTAGCCCGTAACTTGCATGGCTGGGGTGTTGTCGACGGACACGCCAAAGGACGAGCGCAAGCCTCCCGTGCTTTGGCGGTCCTGAATCGTGGCGATCAACTTGTCGTAGGTGCGCATGGCAGTAACGTGCAGATTGAAAAGCAAAAACCCCGGGGGCAGTGCCGACCGGGGTTTTGGGGACCGGAAGGCGCAAGGCCTTCCGATGTGGCGAAAGACCTGGAACTACACAGCGAACAGCAACACGTCGCCACGCGACGGTGCTGCTTGCGAAATGGCTTCAAGGTTCTTCAACATGGTTGCGATTGTCCTACCGACGCAGAGCACCTGTTGCCGGTGGGGCTACCGCTTTGGTGTGGAATGAGTTCATGACTGCTCAGAAGATTCTTCTCGCCGGTGCGACGGGTGTCGTCGGACGCCGGCTCGTTCCGCTGCTGGTCGGCGGCGGCTACAACGTGTTCGGCATGACGCGCAGCCAGGCGAAGGCAGCGTCGATCATGGCCGCGGGCGCCGAGCCGATCGTGCTCGACGTGTTCGATGCGGCCGCGGTGCGCGCGACGGTGTTGCGCCTGAAGCCCGACGTGATCGTGCACCAGTTGACGGATCTCGCACTGCTGAACGATGCGGCGACGCGCGACGAGGCGCTGGTGCGCAACGCGCGGCTGCGCACCGAGGGCACGCAGAACCTGGTCGATGCGGCGCTTGCCAGCGGTGCGAAGCGGATGGTGGCGCAGAGCATCGCCTGGATCTACGCCGCGGGGCGCGAGCCGCATGCCGAGAGCGATCCGCTGGACCTGAAGGCCGAAGGGGCGCGGGCCACCACGGTGGAAGCCGTGGCAACGCTGGAGCGGCTGGTGACGCAATCGCCGGGGCTCGAGGGCGTGGTGCTGCGTTATGGCCACTTCTACGGGCCGGGCACCGGGGTCGAGACGGCGGCGGGCAAGCCGTCTGCCTTGCATGTCGACGCGGCGGCGTATGCGGCGCTGCTGGCGGTCGACCGAGGCGCGCCGGGCATCTACAACGTGGCCGAGCCGAGCTGGCAGATCACGGGTGACAAGGTGCGGCGCGAACTCGGCTGGGATGCCGCGTTTCGTTTGCGGAGTTGACCGTCGTCTTTGGGCGCGAGCAAAGGCTCGGGTAGGCAGGGTGTGGCTCGCCGGTCGGTGCGGTCATCGCCCTGGGGGCGATGACTCCCCTGCGCTGACTGGTTTCATGGCCCGTCGTCGAAACTCCCTCCACTCACTTCGTTCGTTGTGGTCAAACAGTCGACGACAGTCAGTTGACGAAGCGTGCTGGCGCACGCGGGCCATGAAACCAGCCAGCTCCGGCGCCCCGCCCTGATTGGCGCTCCACACCCTGCCTACCCGAGCCTTTGCGGCCACCGTCCGTCTGTGTTTGGGGGAAAAGATTGAAGTGACCGACGAACGCGCGGACGCTCGCATACTTGTCGGTCACTTTAAGCCTGCCACACCCCGAACCCAGCCTCCCGAAGAGCAATCCCGAGCTCCACTTCCATGTCGCGCGCCCCGTCGTACGGCATCGGGTTGTAGACCTCGTACAGCTTCGGCAGCAACCGCAGCCCATAGGTCGTGACGAAGCGGTTCGCCTGGATGCCGGCCTTGTGCTTGTCGAACCTGACATCCGGGTCCAGGCCCGTCATGCCGACGTAGACGAAGGGCTTGCCCAGCTGGTAGTCGGGGTTCGCCTTGCGGAAGCTCGGCTCGTTCCACACCTGATCGGCCAGCTCCACCACGTAGACGCTGTAGTGATGCTTCGGCCGGCGCGGCATGTCCCGTCCGTCAGGCCGGCTTGCCGCGCGCCACCAGCTCGGCGTGGCGGGCCGCGTCGATGTTGCTGCCGCACATGACCAGGCCGACGCGGCGGCCGTCGAGCCGGTCCTTCAGCGGGCCGAACAGCGCGGCCACCGCGGCCGCCGGCGCCGGCTCGACCGCCAGCTTCATGTCGATGAACAGGTCGTGCATGCCGCGGCACATGTCGTCGTCGGACACGCGCACGATCTCGTCGACGAAGCGGCGGCACACGCCGTAGCTGTACGCCAGCGCATACGGTGCGCCCAGGCTGTCGGCGATCGTGTCGACCGCGTCCAGCTTCACCGGCTCGCCGGCCTGGAAGCTGCGGTACATCGCGTCGGCACCCAGCGGCTCGACGCCGTAGACGCGGCAGTCCGGATTGATCTGCTTGACGGCGGCGGCAATGCCCGAGATCAAGCCGCCACCGCCCACCGGCACCACCACCGCGTCGAGCTGCGGCACCTGCTGCATGAATTCCAGCCCGACCGTCGCGGTGCCTTGCGAGGTCAGCGGGCCGTCGAACGGGTGGATCATCGTGCGGCCTTCGTCGGCCACCAGTGCCTGCGCGCCGGCGAAGGCCTCGTGCACGTTGGCGACCAGCACCACCTTCGCGCCGAAACCCTCGCAGGTGGCGATGCGCAGCGGGCTCGCATGCTTCGGCATCACGACCGTTGCGCTGGTGCCGGCGATGCGCGCCGCGTACGCCACGGCGATCGCGTGGTTGCCGGCGCTCGCGGCGACGATGCCGCGCCGCTTCGCGTCGGCATCCAGCGCCTCGATGCAGTTCAGCGCGCCCCGCAGCTTGAAGCTGCCGGTGGTCTGGAAGAGCTCCAGCTTCAGCCAGACCTCGGTCACCGGCGCGAGCCGGGTCGCGACCGCGCCGCTCTGCCAGCGCCACGCGGGCGTTTCTCGCACCTTGCCGGCCAGGCGATCGGCGGTTGCGCGGATGTCATTCAGGGAGGGGAAGGGCGTGTCGGGGTTCATGGAGATGGATTGTCCGCGCAAGCGCTGCGGTGGCCGAGGGCCCGGGATAATGCGGCCGATGACGAGCAGCACGAGCGACGGCGACAGATTCTTCAAGCGGCTGGCCGACAGCCTGGACGAGCACAGCTTCGTCAAGCTGGTGCTGGCCAAGTACCGCGGGCCCGAGCCCGACCTGCTGCGCGCCACGCTGCGCCGCATCCAGGTGCGCGACGCCGACACCCTCAGCTTCGTCTACACCTACCGCACGCGCGACGTGACCCGCAACATGCCGCTCGCCGACGGCCTGCAGAGCCTGCGCGAACGGGCCGTCGAGCTGTTCGGCCACCTGCACCTGATGACCCGCAGCGAGGACGTGCAGCTGATGGTCAGCAAGAAGGGGCAACAGACGCTGCGCGTGGCGGCCGCCGAACACGAGGCCGACGACGCGGCCGGTGCCCACGACCGCGAGAAGCACCGCTTCGTCGACATCGCCCGCCCGTTCCTGACCGACCTCGGCGTCACGACGCCACAGCACCAGCTGGTGCCGGCGATGGCGCGCAAGTGGAAGCAGATCAACAAGTTCGTCGAGGTGCTCGACAGCGCGCTGAAGGCCTCGCCGCTGCGCGACGCGAAGGACGTGCGCGTGCTCGACTTCGGCGCCGGCAAGGGCTACCTGACCTTCGCGATGCACGAGTACCTGCACGCGACGCGCGGCATGAACGCGCAGGTCACCGGCGTCGAGCTGCGCGAGGACATGGTGCGCCTGTGCAACGCCGCCGCGCAGCGCAACGGCATGGCCGGGCTCGCGTTCCGCCACGGCGACGTGCGCACCCATGCGCGCGAACCGGTCGACGTGATGATCGCGCTGCACGCCTGCGACATCGCCACCGACTACGCGATCGACATGGGCATCCGCGCCGGTGCGTCCATCATCATGTGCTCGCCGTGCTGCCACAAGGAGATCCGCCCGCAGCTGCTGAGCCCGCACCCGCTGCGGCCGATCCTGCAGCACGGCATCCACCTCGGCCAGGAGGCCGAGATGCTGACCGACGGCCTGCGCGCGCTGCTGCTCGAATCGCAGGGCTACGACACGCAGGTGTTCGAGTTCGTGGCGCTGGAGCACACCAGCAAGAACAAGATGATCCTCGCGGTGAAGCGCACGCAACCCAGACCGGTCGACGAGGTGCTGGCGCAGATCCGCGAGATCAAGGCCTTCTACGGCATCCGCGAACACTGCCTCGAGACGCTGCTGGCCGCTGCTTGAACGGGTTCAGCCCGCGGCCAGGATCAGGTCGGCCGCCTTCTCGGCAATCATGATCGTCGGCGCATTCGTGTTGCCGCCGATCAGCGTCGGCATCACCGAGGCATCGACCACGCGCAAGCCTTGCACCCCGTGCACGCGCAGCGACGGGTCGACCACCGCCATCGGGTCGGTGCCCATCCTGCAGGTGCCGCTCGGGTGGTAGATGGTGTCGGCGCGGTTGCGGATCACCTCGCGGATCTCGTGGTCGCTCGAGACACCCGCCGTGAACATGTCGCGCTTCAGGCGCGACGCGATCGCCGGGGCCTGCAGCAGCCGCTGCGTCAGCTTCCAGCCTTCGACCAGCACCTCCAGGTCGTCGGGATCGTCGAAGTACTTCGGGTCGATCAGCGGCGCGTCGCGCACGTCGCCGCTTTGCACCAGCACCGTGCCGCGGCTGCGCGGCCGCAGCAGGCAGACATGGCATGACAGCCCGTGCCGCAGGTGCAGCTTGCGCGCGTGGTCGTCGACCAGCGCGACGACGAAATGCAGCTGCACGTCCGGTGCCGGCGAATCCGGCGACACCCGCAGGAAGCCGCCGCCCTCGGCGAAGTTGCTGGTCAAGAGGCCGCTGCGCTCGCGCCGATAGCGTGCGTACTCGCGCAGCGCGTTGATGCTGCCGGCCGGCGAGAAACCGAACAGCGAGGTGTCGGGCACGCGGTAGCCGAACGTGAAGTCGATGTGGTCCTGCAGGTTGCGGCCGACGCCCGGCAGGTGGTGCTTCAGGTGGATGCCGGTGCGCTGCAGGAAGGCGCCGTCGCCGACGCCCGACACCTGCAGCAGCTGCGGCGTCTGCAGCGCACCGGCGCACAGGATCACCTCGCGCCGCGCCATCAGCCGCTCGACATGGCGGCCGCGTGCCATCTCGATGCCGATGGCCCGCTTGCCGTCGAACAGCACGCGCAAGGTCTGCGCCTTCGTCAGCACGTGCAGGTTGTCGCGCGCGTCCATCACCGGGTGCAGGTAGGCGCGCGCGGCGCTCCAGCGTTCGCCGCGGTGCTGCGTGACCTGGTAGATGCCGATGCCGTCCTGGCTCGCACCGTTGAAGTCGTCGTTGAGCGCGAAGCCGGCTTCGCGTGCCGCCTGCAGCCAGCGCTGCTGCCACGGGTTCGCGCTGCGCAGCTCGCCGACGTGCAGCGGGCCGTCGCGGCCGTGGAACTCGTCGTGCAGGCGCTCGTTGTTCTCGGCCTTCCTGAAGTACGGCAGCACCTCGTCGTAGGACCAGCCCGCATTGCCGAGCGCGGCCCAGTGGTCGTAGTCGCTGCGGTGGCCGCGGGTGTAGATCATCGCGTTGATCGCCGACGATCCGCCCAGCGCCTTGCCGCGCGGCTGGTAGCCGCGGCGGCCGTTCAGGCCGGGCTGCGGCACGGTCTCGAAGGCCCAGTTGTTGAGCCGCGTCGGCAGCATCGTGACCGCGCCGACCGGCATCTCGATCAACGCGCCGCGGCCCTCGCCGCCGGCCTCGATCAGCGCGACGGCGGTCGACGGATCGGCACTGAGCCGGTTCGCGAGCACGCAGCCGGCCGAGCCGCCGCCGACGATCAGGTAATCAACCTCTCCCGTCATGCTGCCTCCCGTGTTCTTCAGATGAGGCTGTGACCGAACTGCGGGGGACCCGGCAACATCAGGTCCTCGATCGACGGCAGGCCGCCGAGCAGCATCGGCGTCCAGTGCTCGGCCGGCGCCGGCGCATGGAACAGGAAGCCCTGGTAGGCGTCGACGCCCAGCATCTGCAGGAAGCGCAGCTGCGCGCCGCGCTCGACCCCTTCGGCCACCACCTGCAGGTGCAGGTTGTTGGCCAGCGTGACGATCGAGCGCACGATGCGCTCGCGCCGTGCATTGCCCGGCAGGTCGAGCAGGAAGCTGCGGTCGATCTTCAGCACGTCGATCGGCAGGTCGGCCAGCTTGGACAGCGACGAGTAGCCGGTGCCGAAATCGTCGATCGAGATCTTGAACGACCATTCGCGCAGCAGCTTCAGCTGCGCGAGCGCCCGCTCGGGCCGCTCGGCGAGGAAGGTCTCGGTGACCTCCAGGTCGAGCGCGCCGACCGGCACGTCGTAGCGGCCGACCGCGGCCAGCACCGTCTCGAACAGGTTGTCGCGGTCGAGGTCGCGCGCCGACAGGTTCACCGCGACGCGCGGCGCCTGCGCGCCGGCCGCCATCCACAGCGCGAGCTGCCGGCACACCTCGTCGAGGATGTAGTCGGTGATGCGCGACACGCAGCCCATCTGCTCGGCCACCGGCACGAACTCGGCCGGCGACACCGCGCCCAGCGCCGGGCTGTTCCAGCGCACCAGCGCCTCGAAACCCAGCAGCTGGCCGTTCGAGCGCACCTGCGGCTGGTAGACGACATGCAGCTCGCGGTCGTCGATGGCCTGCTCGAGCGCCGATTCGATCGCGATGCGCCGGCTCACCGCGCGCTCGCTGATCGGCGTGCCGATCTCCTCGGCGGTGGCGCTGCCCTCGCGCGACAGCTCCATCGCGACGCCGCTGCGGTGCATCACCTCGGCGGCCTGTGCGCTGTCGATCGGGAACAGCGCGGCACCGAGCGCGAGCTCGACCAGCACATGGCCGCTGCCGACCTGCAGCTGGTGCGGCAGCGCCCGGCGCAGCCGCGTCACCGCCATCGTGGCCTGCACCGCCGGCAGCGGCGGCAGCGCGATGGTCAGCATCGAGCCGCGGGTGCGGGCGATGTAGCTGTCCTTGCCGCCGGCCTCGCGCAGCGCGTTCGCGAACGCGACGATGAATTGGTTGCCCTGCGCCATGCCGAAGCGCGCATTGACCTGGCGCAGCGAGCCCAGCCCGCACGACACCACCGGGATCACCATGCCGGCCTGCAGCGTGGCGCGTTGGCGATCGAGCCACTGCGCCATGCCCTCGGGGCGCGGCAGGCCGGTGACGACGTCGTGCGACGCCAGGTACTCGGCCTCGGCCTGGCTGCGCACCAGGTTGCGCTGCAGCTCGCGCAGTTCGGTCACGTCCTGCAAGCTGACCGCGAAATGGCGGTCGCCGCAGGCGAAGCGGCTGCGCACCACCACCCGGCGCTGCGTGCGGCCCTCGCCGGCCAGCCACTCGGTGCCGGCGTCGAAACTCGGGACAGCGCTACCCTCCGGGGCGGTCGAACGCAGCCAGCGGGACAGCGGCTGGTCGTCGATCACGCTGCCGGCGAGCTGCGCGAACAGCCGGTTGCCGCGCCGCACGCGGCCGTCGTCGCGGCACACGACGACGGCGGTGCCCTGGTTCTCGAACAGGTCCTCGTACAGGTCCTGCATGCGCTTCGCATGCTGCTGCGAGTGCTTGACCGCGCTCAGGATGCGGAACACCGCGAGCGGCAGGCAGAAGTTGAAGAAGGTGAAGAGCAGGCCGTGGATGTACAGCGGCGAGGTGTTGAGCGTGACGTCGATCCCGAACACGTTGGGCATCACGTAGCCCGAGGCCGCCAGGCCGAACGGCACCAGGTTCAGCGCCATCAGCGCGAGCGCGAGCCGGTAGCCGCGCAGCAGGCCGGCCAGCAGCGGCGCCGAGTAGCAGAACACGTAGCCGAGACGCTGCACCTCGGGAATGCGCACGCAGGTGGCGATCACCAGGCCGGCGGCGTAGACGATGACGATCAGGCCGTTGCTGGCCAGCCGCTGGTGCTGCGTCGACCAGCGGATCGCGGCCAGCAGCGCCAGGTAGAACGCGATGACGATGACGAGGATGTAGTAGACGCCGCGCTGCAGCCCGAGCCACGAGCTGTGCAGCGAGATGGCCGCCTCGAGCGTGATCCCGCTGAGCAGGACGATGCGCAGCGCGCTCAGCTGAACGCGGCTGTCGGTGTCCTGGGACGGGCGGCCTGGCAACTGCAGGAAGGCGTACATGGACGCCCACAGGCGCTCACCCGTCGAGATCAATCGGCGGAGCATCGGGTCGGGCTGGGGAGGCTGTCTGGCAAAGCTGTCGAGTGTGCCCGTCGCGGGTGTGCACGCGACGGCGGCGAGCGTGAACGACTTCACGGCAGGGTAGCCGACCCTGGTGGAAACCCGTGCATCCAATGGCGAGGGCGATCATCGGCGTGGCGCTGCGCGATGGGTGGAGCCGGCTCAGCCGGGCGGGGCCTGTGCGGGTTGCGCCGGACCGAAGCCACGCGCGCGATCGATGGCGAACTGCCGCGCGAAGTCGGCGAAGCGGCCGGCATCGAGCGCCTCGCGCACCTCGCGCATCAGGTTCAGGTAGTAGTGCAGGTTGTGGATGGTGGTGAGCATCGGCCCGAGCATCTCGCCGCAGCGGTCGAGGTGGTGCAGGTAGGCGCGGCTGAAGCCCTGGCAGGTGTGGCAGCTGCAGGTCTCGTCGATCGGGCGCTCGTCGGTGCGGTAGCGGGCATTGCGCAGGCGCAGGTCGCCGAAGCGGGTGAACAGGTGGCCGTTGCGCGCGTTGCGGGTGGGCATCACGCAGTCGAACATGTCGACGCCGGCGGCGAYGCCCTCGACCAGGTCTTCCGGCGTGCCCACGCCCATCAGGTAGCGCGGCTTGTGGGCCGGCAGTCGGTGCGGCGTGTGGGCCATGATGCGCTGCATCTCGGCCTTGGGCTCGCCGACGCTGACGCCGCCGATCGCGTAGCCGGGCAGGTCGAGCTCGACCAGCGACGCGAGCGATTCCTCGCGCAGGTTCTCGAACATGCCGCCCTGCACGATGCCGAACAGCGCGTTCGGGTTCTCGTTGCGCTGGAACTCGGCCAGGCAGCGGCGCGCCCAGCGCAGGCTGAGCTCCATCGACGTGCGGGCTTCGCGTTCGGTCGTGATGTGGCCCTTGCTCTCGTACGGCGTGCACTCGTCGAACTGCATCACGATGTCGCTGTTCAGCGCGTGCTGGATCTGCATGCTGGTCTCGGGCGTCAGGAACAGCTTGTCGCCGTTGACGGGCGAGGCGAAGCGCACGCCTTCCTCGCTGATCTTGCGCATCTCGCCGAGCGACCAGACCTGGAAGCCGCCGCTGTCGGTGAGGATGGGCTTGGTCCAGCCCTCGAAGCGGTGCAGCCCGCCGAACTGGCGCAGGATGTCGACGCCGGGGCGCAGCCACAGGTGGAAGGTGTTGCCGAGGATGATCTGCGCGCCCATCGCCTCGAGCGAGGCTGGCATCACGCCCTTGACGGTGCCGTAGGTGCCCACCGGCATGAAGATCGGGGTTTCGACGACGCCGTGGTTCAGCGTCAGGCGGCCGCGGCGCGCATGGCCTTCGGTCTTGAGGAGGTCAAACTGGAGCATGGGGGGATTGTCCGGCAATGGAAGGGCTCGAGCGCTCCAGCAGCATCGCATCCCCATAGCTGAAGAACCGATACCCCTGCGCGATCGCGTGCCGGTACAGCGCCATCACGTGCTCGTACCCGGCGAACGCGCTGACCAGCATCAGCAGCGTGCTCTTCGGCAGGTGGAAGTTGGTGACCAGCACGTCGACGACGAGGAACGTGAAGCCGGGCGTGATGAAGATGTCGGTGTCGCGGCTGCCGGCCTGCAGCGTGCCGCCGCGCGCGGCCGATTCCAGCGCGCGCAGCGTGGTCGTGCCGACCGACACCACGCGGCCGCCGGCCGCCTGCGTGCGCGCGATCGCGTCGACCGTGGCCTGCGGCACCTCGAACCACTCGCTGTGCATCGTGTGCTCGGCGATGTTCTCGCTGCGCACCGGCTGGAAGGTGCCGGCGCCGACGTGCAGCGTGACACTCGCGCTGCCGACACCGCGCTCGCGCAGCGCCGCCAGCACGCCTTCGTCGAAATGCAGCGCGGCGGTCGGTGCCGCGGCGGCGCCCGGCCGCGCGGCGAACACGGTCTGGTAGCGCCGCTCGTCATCGGCCTCGTCGCCATGCGTGATGTACGGCGGCAGCGGCACGTGGCCGTGCTGATCCAGCAGCGCCAGCGGATCGGACGGGAAGCGCAGGCGGAACAGGCTGCCGTCCGRCCCGCCGCGGCCCAGCACCTCGGCATCGAAGGCATCGGCGAAGCGCACCGTCTGGCCCGGCTTCGGCGACTTGCTGGCGCGCAGGTGCATCAACAGCTCGTTGCCCGGCAGCAGCCGCTCGACCAGCGCCTCGACCGCGCCGCCGCTGGCCTTGGCGCCGTACAGCCGGGCCTTGATGACGCGCGTGTCGTTGAAGACGAGCAAATCGCCCGGCTGCAGCAGCGCCGGCAGCTCGCGGAAGATGCGGTCGACGGGCGCGGCACCGCGCCCGTCCAGCAGCCGCGACGCGCTGCGTTCGGCGGCCGGGTGCTGCGCGATCAATTCGGGCGGCAAGGCGAAATCGAAGTCGCTGAGTGTGAAAGGACGCGTGAAGAGGCGCGGGGAGGAGGAGGACGAATCGGACGACATGGCATGCAGGCTGGACCGGCCTGGCGAAGATCTGCAGGGGACGGATTCTTTCATGGACGGTTGACGCGGCAGAATCCGCGCATGCCCGGTCGCGCCGCCTCGTCTCCCCTGGAATCTCCTGCTCCCGCTCCGGAACCCGCACGCGAGAAATCCGCGCCGCAGAAGGCGATGGAGAAGCTGGGCCTGGTGCGCGACATCGACCTCGCGCTGCACCTGCCGCTGCGCTACGAGGACGAGACCCGCATCACGCCGATCGCCGCGCTGCGCGACGGCGACAACGCGCAGGTCGAAGGCATCGTGCGCGAGTGCGAGATCCAGTTCCGCCCGCGCCGCCAGCTGGTCGTGAAGATCGACGACGGCACCGAGGAACTCTGGCTGCGGTTCCTGAACTTCTACCCGAATCACCAGAAGACGCTCGGCGTCGGCAAGCGCGTGCGCGTGCGCGGCGAGGCGCGTGGCGGCTTCTTCGGGCGCGAGATGGTGCACCCGAACTTCAAGGGCGTCGACGACGACACGCCGCTTGCGCAGGCGCTGACGCCGGTCTACCCGACCAGCGCGACGCTGCCGCAGGCCTATCTGCGCAAGGCGGTGGCCTCGGGCCTGCAACGCGCCGACCTGTCGGAGATCGTGCCGGCGGCGCTGCTGCCGAGCGGGCTGATGAGCCTGCGCGAGGCGCTGCGCTTCCTGCACCACCCGGCGCCCGACGTGAGCCTCGCGACGCTGGAAGACCACAGCCATCCGGCCTGGCAGCGGCTGAAGTTCGAGGAGCTGCTCGCGCAGCAGCTGTCGCAGCTGCAGGCCAAGCAGGAGCGGGCGCTGCAGCAGGCGCCGGCCTTCACGGTGCGCGCAGGCGGCCTGCAGGAGCGGCTGCTCGCGGCGCTGCCGTTCTCGCTGACGCTGGCGCAGCGCCGCGTCGTCGAGGAGATCGCGCTCGACCTGCAGCGCCCGGTGCCGATGCACCGGTTGCTGCAGGGCGACGTCGGTTCGGGCAAGACGGTGGTGGCCGCGCTGTCGGCCGCGATCGCGATGAACGAGGGCTGGCAGTGCGCGCTGATGGCGCCCACCGAGATCCTCGCCGAGCAGCATTTCCGCAAGCTCGTCGGCTGGCTCGAGCCGCTGGGCGTGCAGGTGGCCTGGCTGACCGRCAGCCGCAAGGGCAAGGCACGGCGCGAGATGCTGGCACGGGTGGCCTCGGGCGAGGCGGGGCTGGTGGTCGGCACGCATGCGGTGATCCAGGGCGAGGTCGAGTTCGCGCGCCTGGGCCTCGCGATCATCGACGAGCAGCACCGCTTCGGCGTCGCGCAGCGGCTCGCGCTGCGCGCCAAGCTGCAGCAGGGCGCACTGGAGCCGCACCTGCTGATGATGAGCGCGACACCGATCCCGCGCACGCTCGCGATGAYGGTGTTCGCCGACCTCGACGTGAGCACCATCGACGAGCTGCCGCCCGGGCGCACGCCGATCGTCACCAAGGTCTTCAGCGATGCGCGGCGCGGCAACGTCATCCTGACGATCGCCGACGAGGTGGCGCGCGGCCGGCAGGTGTACTGGGTGTGTCCGCTGATCGAGGAATCGGAGACGCTGGACCTGCAGAACGCGACCGCCACGCACCAGCAGCTGTGCGAGGCATTGCCCGACGAGATGGTCGGCCTGCTGCATGGCCGCATGCCGGCGGCGGAGAAGGCGGCGGTGATGGCGCTGTTCACCGCGGGCGAGATGAAGGTGCTGGTCAGCACGACGGTGATCGAGGTCGGCGTCGACGTGCCGAACGCCTCGCTGATGGTGATCGAGCATGCGGAGCGCTTCGGGCTCAGCCAGCTGCACCAGCTGCGCGGGCGGGTCGGGCGCGGCTCGGTCGCGAGCGTGTGCGTGCTGGTCTACACGGCGCCGCTGTCGCCCACCGGCAAGGACCGGCTGCGCGCGATGGCCGAGACCAACGACGGCTTCGAGATCGCGCGGCGCGACCTGGAGATCCGCGGGCCGGGCGAGTTCCTCGGTGCGCGGCAATCGGGCGCGCCGCTGCTGCGCTTCGCCGACCTCGCGCTCGACGAGGCGCTGGTGCACCGCGCGCGCGCCGTCGCGACGACGCTGCTGGCGCAGCACCCGCGCATTGCCGAGCAGCACGTGGCGCGCTGGCTGGGCGGCAAGGCGGAGTACCTGAAGGCGTGAACACCCGCGACTGCGCGGGCATCCCCCTAGTTTCTCGAGCCCTCACGGTGGGAGGCGCGGGATAGCATCCCGGCGGCACCATCAACCGCGGAGGGCCTGCCCATGAACCTGATCCAGCGTGTTCAAGACATCCTGCTGAAGCCGAAGCAGACCTGGCCGGTGATCGATGCCGAGCCGGCGACACAGGCCTCGATCTACAAGGGCTACGTGTTGATCCTGGCGGCGATCCCGCCGGTCGCGGCGTTCCTCGGCATGGTCTTCTATGTCGGCCTCGGGTTCTGGGGGCTGTCGACGCTGGTGCTGGGCTACGTGCTGGCGCTCGTGAACGTCTTCGTGCTGACGCTGATCGTCGATGCGCTCGCGCCCAGCTTCGGCGGCACCAAGGGACAGGTCAGCGCGCTGAAGCTGGTGGCGTATGCGAGCACCGCCGGCTGGGTCGGCGGCGTGTTCCACCTGGTGCCGGGGCTGTGGATCCTGGGCATCCTCGCGTCGCTGTACGGCATCTACCTGATCTACCTCGGCCTGCCGGTGCTGATGAAGTGCCCGCAGGACAAGGCCGGTGCCTACACAGCGGTGGTGATCGTCTGCGCCATCGTGATCTACATCGTGCTGGGCGCGCTGACGGCGATGGGTGGGCCGATGCGCGTGGGCTCGTGGGGCGGTTGGGCCGGCTCGCACGGCAGCGCGGTGACGATCAAGACGCCGGGTGGCGAGGTCAGGGTCGACACCGCGAAGATGGATGACCTCTCGAAGAAATTGGAAGAGGCCGGCAAGCGCATGGAAGAGGCGCAGAAGTCGGGCGACCCGGCCGCCACCGGCAAGGCGATGGGCGAGATGATGGGCGCGCTGACCGGCGGCAACGGCCAGCCGATCGCGCCTGCGGACCTGAAGGCCGCGCTGCCCGAGGCGCTGGGCGACCTGAAGCGCGAATCGATCGAATCGCAGGGCGGCCAGGCGATCGGCATCGCCAGCTCGATGGCCAAGGCGGCGTACACCGCCGGCGACAGGCACCTGCAGCTGACCATCACCGACCTGGGCGGCACCGCCGGCCTCGCGGCACTGGCCGCCTGGTCCGGCATGACGATGGACAAGGAGACGGCCGAGCAGGTCGAGAAGGTCTACAAGCAGGGCGAGCGCACCGTGCGCGAGGAGTACCGCAAGGACGGCAGCCAGGGCGAGGTGACGGTGCTGCTGACCAATGGCGTGATCGTCGAGGCCAAGGGGCGGCAGGTGGACCTGGCGGCGCTGAAGAAATCGCTCGAGGCCGTCGGGCTCGACAAGCTCGAAGCCATCAAGCGGCCGACGAAGTCCTGACGCGGGCCGAGCGCCGGGCCGCCCCAAGCCGGCCCGCATCCCCACGGGGGATCGGTCGACGTACCCGTCGACCGAGGGGCCGTCATGTACCGAAGTGGATCTGGTAGCGGGCGCCGTCGGAGAACTGGCAGGCGCCGGTTCCGATGCCCGGGCCGGTGATCAGGTACTCGCACTGGGCGTTGACGCCCTTGCCGCCATAGGCGTTCGCGATGCCGCGGCGCCCGCTGAAGCTGCGCTGGTTCAGCCCCAGCACCTCGTTGTAGATGCGTCCGAAGGCGGCGTAGCTGGCATCGACGCGGGTGCTCTCGCCCTGCATCGTGTCGCCCAGGTAGGACAGCGTGAAGCTGCCGCGGCCAGTGTTGTTGTCGACGACGACGGCCGTCAGCAGGCCGCCCTTGTTGGCCTGCGTGTTCAGCGGGTAGAGGCGTGCGTTCAGCACGGTGGGCGCGGGCGGTGCCGCGGGGGCGGGCGGCGTCACGACGGTGACGCTGGCCGGTGGTGCCGTGCCGTCGCCGCGGCCGTCGGCCCGCTGGATCGGATAGCCCTGGCCGGTGCGCGGGTCGATCGGCACCACGTAGCAGGCGCTGAGGGCGGCTGACAGCGAGGCCACGGCCAGCAGCGAAGCGACGCTCAGGACACGTGAAGGGGGCTTGCTCATTCGGGGTCTTCCAGTGCGCGGCGGATGCCGCGGGCCGGAGAATCCGCCGCCGGTTCATCTGTCGCAAGCGCTACAGCCCGAGGTATCGCAAGGCGATGCCGGCAGGCGCATGACGCGCGCCCGGGTGTCGGATATTCTTCCGCTTCCTCCGTGCCGGGGTTAGAGCGGGATGCCATGACACTGACCGAGTTGAGATACATCGTTGCGGTCGCCCGCGAGAAGCACTTCGGGCGTGCCGCCGAGGCCTGCTTCGTCTCGCAGCCGACCCTCAGCGTCGCGATCAAGAAGCTCGAGGAGGAACTCGACGTCAAGCTGTTCGAGCGCGGCTCCAACGAGGTGAGCGCGACCCCGCTCGGCGAAGAGATCGTGCGCCAGGCGCAATCGGTGATCGACCAGGCGGCCGGCATCAAGGAGATCGCCAAGCGCGGCAAGGACCCGGTGTCGGGGCCGCTGCGCGTCGGCGTGATCTACACGATCGGCCCCTACCTGCTGCCCGACCTGGTGAAGCAGGCGATCGAGCGCGTGCCGCAGATGCCGTTGGTGCTGCAGGAGAACTTCACCGCCCGGCTGCTCGACATGCTGCGCACCGGCGAGCTCGACTGCGCGATCATGGCCGAGCCCTTCCCCGACACCGGCCTCGCGGTCGCGCCGCTGTACGACGAGCCCTTCGCCGTCGCGGTGCCCAAGGACCACCCGCTCGCCAAGCGCAAGCGCATCACCGCCGAGGAGCTCAAGCAGGAGACGATGCTGCTGCTCGGCACCGGCCACTGCTTCCGCGACCACGTGCTCGAGGTCTGCCCCGAGTACGCCCGCTTCTCGAGCGATGCCGAGGGCATCCGCAAGAGCTTCGAGGGCTCGTCGCTGGAGACCATCAAGTACATGGTGGCGTCCGGCATGGGCGTCACCGTGGTGCCGCAACTCAGCGTGCCGAAGGACCAGCAGCCGCATGTGCGCTACGTGCCGTTCGCGGCGCCCGTGCCCACGCGGCGCGTCGTGCTGGCGTGGCGGCGCACCTTCACGCGCTACGAGGCGATCGCCGCGTTGCGCAACGCGATCTATGCCTGCCCGCTCGAGGGCGTCAGCAAAGTGTCGTGAGGGGCCTTTGATCCCTGACTAGACTGCAATCCGAACCACCTTTCATTTCCGGAGATTCCCAGATGGCGAAGAAGACCAAGACCGCAGCCGTTGCCTCCGGCTCGACCGCCCCGAGCGGCAGCCTCGGCATCCACATCGGCATCAGCGACAAGGACCGCGCGGCGATCGCCGGCGGCCTGAGCAAGCTGCTGGCCGACACCTACACGCTGTACCTGACGACGCACAACTTCCACTGGAACGTCACCGGGCCGATGTTCAACACGCTGCACCTGATGTTCATGACGCAGTACACCGAGCTGTGGGCCGCGGTCGACCCGATTGCCGAGCGCATCCGCTCGCTGGGTCATCCGGCGCCGGGCTCGTACGGGCAGTTCGGCGCGCTGGCCTCCATCCAGGACGCACCGGCCGTGCCGCCGAAGGCGCTCGAGATGGTGCGCATCCTGGTGCAGGGCCATGAAGCCGTCGCCCGCACGGCGCGCAGCCTGTTCCCGCTGGCCGACAAGGCCGGCGACGAGCCGACCGCCGACCTGCTGACCCAGCGCCTGACGGTGCACGAGCAGACTGCGTGGATGCTGCGCAGCCTGCTCGAAGAGTGAGAGGGCCTGCCCGATGAACGGGCCCACCCCGGTGCGCGTCGCGATCGTCACCTTCGACGGCTTCAACGAGCTCGATTCGTTCATCGCGCTCGGCCTGCTGAGCCGCCTGCGGCCGGCCGGCTGGACGGTCGAGATCGCCGGCCCGAGCCAGCGGCTCACGTCGATGAACGGCGTGACGATCGAGACGCAGCAGCCGCTGGAGTTCGCCAACGAGGCCGACATCGTGCTGTTCGGCAGCGGCATCTACACGCGGGCGATCGCCGAGAACAGCGCATTGCTCGACCGGCTGCAACTCGACCCGGTGCGCCAGCTGATCGGTGCGCAGTGCTCGGGCACGCTGCTGCTGGCGCGGCTGGGGCTGCTGGCCGACATCCCGGCCTGCACCGACCTGACCACCAAGCCGTGGGTGGTCGAGGCGGGCGTGCGGGTGGTCGATGCGCCGTTCCATGCACGCGGCCCGATCGCGACGGCCGGTGGCTGCCTGGCCTCGCAGTACCTCGCCACCTGGGCGATGCTGCGGCGCGCCGGCGTCGATGCGACGGCGAAGGCGCTGCACTACGTGGCGCCGGTCGGTGAGAAAGAGGCCTACGTCGACAAGCTGATCAGCACGGTGCGGGTCTTCATACCGCCCGACGAGTTGCTGCTGTAGGTGTTCGTTCGTTCGCGCGGAAGGCGCGTGCGGGGAGGCTGTGGCTCGCCGTCAGGTGCGGTCTTCGCCCCTGTCGGGGCGAAGACTCCCCTCCACTGTCTGGATTCATGGCCCGTCGCCGAAACTCCCGCCACTCACTTCGTTCGTTGTGGTCAAACAGTCGGCGACAGTCAGTGCACGAAGCGCGCTGCGCGCGCGGACCATGAATCCAGCCAGCTCCGGCGCACCTTCCTTATTGGCGCTCCACAGCCTCCCCGCACGCGCCTTCTGCCACCGCCCTGCCTTGYGGAGGTGACAAGCGAACAAATGGGGGTTGATTCCCGGGTTGTCACCCGGGCTGCGAGCGCCGAACGCACGAGCGTAGCGACTGGGGGGCTCAACCAGGTGCTGGCACCGACCAGCGCTTCTGCACCTCGCCCGCCGAGTTGATGCTCTCCAGGTGCACGCCGAAGCCCCACAGCCGGGCCGCATGCTTCAGCACCTCTTGCGCGCTGTCGTGCAACGGCCGGTCGTTGTGCTGGGCATGGCGCAGCGTCAGCGAACGGTCGCCGCGCAGGTTCACGCTCCACACCTGGATGTTGGGCTCGCGGCTGCCCAGGTCGTACTGGTGCGACAAGGCCTCGCGCACGCGCCGGTAGCCGCTCTCGTCGTGGATGGCCGAGACCTCCAGCTCCTTGTCCTTCTCGTCGTCGACGATCGCGAACAGCCGGAACTCGCGCATCAGGTTCGGCGACAGGTACTGGCCGATGAAGCTCTCGTCCTTGAAGTTGCGCATCGCATGGTCGATCGACTCGAGCCAGTCGCTGCCGGCCAGCTGCGGGAACCAATGGCGGTCCTCGTCGGTCGGGTTCTGGCAGATGCGCTTGATGTCGGTGTACATCGCGAAGCCGAGTGCGTACGGGTTGATGCCGTTGTAGCCGCGGTCGCCGACACGCGGCTGGTACACCACGTTGGTATGCGACTTCAGCCACTCGATCATCATGCCGTCGCTCAGGTAGCCGTCGTCGTACATGGTGTTCAGCAGCGAGTGGTGCCAGAACGTGGCCCAGCCCTCGTTCATCACCTGCGTCTGGCGCTGCGGGTAGAAGTACTGCGCCACCTTGCGCACGATGCGAACGATCTCGCGCTGCCACGGCTCCAGCAGCGGCGCGTGCTTCTCGATGAAGTACAGCAGGTTCTCCTGCGGCTCCTCCGGAAAACGCCGCGACTCGGCCTCCTCCTGCCCGGCCTTGTCGGCCTTGCGCGGCAGCGTGCGCCACATCTCGTTGATCTGGCGCTGCGCATAGGCCTCGCGGTCCTTCGCGTCGGCCAGCTCTTGCGCGAGCGACTTGCGGCTCGGCCGGCGGTAGCGGTCGACGCCGTGGTTCATCAGCGCATGGCAGCTGTCGAGGAAGTTCTCGACCGCGTCCAGGCCGTGCCRCTCCTCGCACTCGGTGACATAGTTCTTCGCATAGACCAGGTAGTCGATGATCGACGACGCATCGGTCCACATGCGGAACAGGTAGTTGCCCTTGAAGAAGCTGTTGTGCCCGTAGGCCGCGTGGGCGATGACGAGCGCCTGCATCGCCATCGTGTTCTCCTCCATCAGGTAGCTGATGCAGGGGTCGGAGTTGATGACGATCTCGTAGGCGAGGCCCATGTGGCCGCGGCGGTAGTTCTTCTCGGTCGAGATGAACTCCTTGCCGTAGCTCCAGTGGCGGTAGTTCACCGGCATGCCGACCGACGCGTAGGCGTCCATCATCTGCTCGGCGGTGATGATCTCGAGCTGGTTCGGGTAGGTGTCCAGGCCGAAGCGCTCGGCGGTCGCCTTGATCACCTCGTGGTAGCGCTCAACCAGCTCGAAAGACCAGTCGGTGGGCGAGGGCAGCGGCTCGTGCGCACGCTTCGGTGCGGCCAGGTCGGAGGCACGGCGTTTCGGGAAGGCGGTCAGCATCTGTTTCTTGCGCCGCTCGGCGCCCCAGGGTGGAGTGGCGTGGAGGTTCATGTCGGTGCACCCTCCTTCTTGAACAGCTCGCGGAACACCGGGTAGATCTGCGAGGCCTCGGTCACCTTGCGGATCGCGAAGGCCTTCGTGTCGGCGGCCAGCGCCGAGTACTCGTCCCACAGGTTCTGCTCTTCCTCGGCCACCTGCACGTAGGCGAAGTAGCGGCACAGCGGAAGGATGTTGTTGGCCAGCAGCTCGCGGCAGCGGCCGCTGTCGTGGTGCCAGTTGTCGCCGTCGCTCGCCTGCGCGCCGTAGATGTTCCATTCGCTGGTCGGGTAGCGGGCCCGGGCGATCTCCTCCATCAGCACCAGCGCGCTCGACACCACGGTGCCGCCGGTTTCGGTGGAGTGGAAGAAGTTCTGCTCGTCGACCTCCTGCGCCTGCGTGTGGTGGCGGATGAAGACGATGTCGATCTTCTCGTAGTGGCGCGTCAGGAACAGGTACAGCAGGATGAAGAAGCGCTTCGCGAGATCCTTGCGCGCCTCGTCCATCGAGCCGGACACGTCCATCAGGCAGAACATCACCGCCTTCGAGGTGGGCACCGGCACGCGCACGCGGCTGCGGTAGCGCAGGTCGATCGGGTCGAGGTAGGGGATGCGCTTCAGGCGTGCACGCAGCGCCTCGATCTTCAGCTCGAGCGGCGGGATCTCGTGCGCGAACGGGTTCGGGTGCGGGTGGCGCTTGAGCTGCACCAGCTGGTCTTCGAGCTCGCTCAGCTCGTGCCGCGATTCGGCGCCGAGCGCGATGCGCCGGCCGATCGCGCCGCGCATCGAGCGCACCACATGCAGGTTGTTCGGCGTGCCGTCGCTGCTGTAGCCGGCACGGTGGGTCTTGAACTCGGGCGTGTCGGCGAGCGTCGTGCGCGCGAGGTTGGGCAGCGCCAGGTCGTCGAAGAAGACCTGCATGAACTCTTCCTTGCTGAGGTGGAAGACGAAATCGTCGTCCCCCTCGCCGGAATCGCTCGCCTGCCCCCCGCCGCCGCCGCCCCCGCCGCCCTTCGGCCGCTCGATGCGGTCGCCGCGCACGTAGTCCTGGTTGCCCGGATGCACCATCTCGCGCTTGCCGCCCTGGCCGTGGCCGAACACCGGCTCGGCGATGTCGCGCTTCGGGATGTGGATGTCCTCGCCCTGCGCGATGTCGCGGATGCCCCGCCCATCGACCGCGCGCTTGACCGCCTCGCGGATCTGGTCCTTGTGGCGGCGCAGGAAGCGCTCGCGGTTGCCGATGGACTTGTTCTTGCCCGCCAGCCGTCTGTCGATAATCTGCTGGAGCATGAGGGCCTTTCGTCGTCGATCGTCGGTCGGCGGGTCAGGAACTCTTACGCACGCGCAGGTACCACTCGCAGAGCAGGCGCACCTGCTTCGACGTGTAGCCCTTGGCGACCATCCGCGTGACGAAGTCCTCGTGCTTCTTCGCCTCGTCGGCGCTCGCCTTCGCGTTGAAGCTGATCACCGGCAGCAGCTCCTCGGTGTTCGAGAACATCTTCTTCTCGATCACCGTGCGCAGCTTCTCGTAGCTCGTCCAGACCGGGTTGTTGCCGGCGTTGTTGGCGCGTGCACGCAGCACGAAGTTGACGATCTCGTTGCGGAAATCCTTCGGGTTCGCGATGCCGGCCGGCTTCTCGATCTTCTCGAGCTCGGCGTTCAGCGAGCCGCGGTCGAACACCTCGCCGGTGTCGGTGTCGCGGTACTCGTGGTCCTGGATCCAGTAGTCGGCATACGTGACGTAGCGGTCGAAGATGTTCTGGCCGTACTCGCTGTAGCTCTCGAGGTAGGCGGTCTGGATCTCCTTGCCGATGAACTCGGCATAACGCACCGCCAGGTGCTCCTTGATGAACGCGAGGTACTTCTGCTCGACCTCGGCCGCGAACTGCTCGCGCTCGATCTGCTGCTCGAGCACGTACATCAGGTGCACCGGGTTCGCGGCGACCTCGGTGCTGTCGAAGTTGAAGACCTTCGACAGGATCTTGAACGCGAAGCGCGTCGAGATGCCGCTCATGCCCTCGTCGACGCCGGCGTAGTCGCGGTACTCCTGGAAGCTCTTCGCGCGCGGGTCGGTGTCCTTCAGGTTCTCGCCGTCGTACACCAGCATCTTCGAGTAGAGGCTGCTGTTCTCGGGCTCTTTCAGG
>NZ_JBFUCB010000033.1:0-21790 GCF_056405435.1 Rhizobacter sp. P1_G5
CGCCGACGCGCTGTCCTTCGCCATGTTGGCCAGCGGCTCGCCGAGCTGGCGCTCCAGGTGCTTGGCGATCATCTCCGACAGCCCGCCCGGGCGGCCGCTCAGCGATTGCGCGAACTGCGTGTCCAGCAGCTCGGTGCCCATCTGCGTGCCGGAGTTCTCGAGCATCCCCGAGCTCAGCGTCGCCTGCCGCATGCTCTTCATCAGCTGCTGCATGAAGATGCCTTCGAACTGCTTCGCTGTCTCCTGGATCGCGGCCTTCGGGTCCTTCGAGGCCGCATGGCGCAGCCCGTCGACGCCCTGGGTGTCGCTCGCCAGGCGCTGGCCCTGCAGGCCGGAAAGAGGCAGGTTGATCGCCATCAGATCACCTCGAGTTCTGCATTGAGGGCACCGGCGCTCTTCATCGCCTGCAGGATCGCCAGCAGGTCCATCGGCGTCGCGCCGAGCGCGCTCAGCGCCTTCACCACGTCGGCCAGCTTCGCGCTCGCCGGCAGCTGGATCAGCGCGCCGGCCTCCTGCTTGATCGTGATGTCGGCCTTTTCCTTCGCGACCGTCGTGCCGCCGCTGGACAGCGGCGACGGCTGGCTGATCACCGGCGTCGTGCTGATCGTCACCGACAGGTTGCCGTGCGCGACCGCGCAGGCGCTGAGCGTGACGGTCTGGTTCATCACGACCGAGCCGGTGCGCGCGTTGATCACCACCTTGGCGGACGGCGCGGCCAGCTCCACCGGCAGGTTCTCGATGTCGGCCAGGAAGCCCACCCGGGCGTCCGGCGAGGCCGGCATGCGCACGCGCACGACGCGGCCGTCGATCGCGTGCGCGGTGTCGGCGCCCATCTTCGCGTTGATCGTGCGCGCCACTTCGCGCGCGGTGCTGAAATCGCTGGCGTTCAGGTCCAGCTGCAGGAACTCGCCCTGGTTCAGCGGCGTGGCCACCGCGCGTTCGACCGTCGCGCCCTCGGGCACGCGGCCGGCGCTCAGGTGGTTGATCTGCACCTTGGAGCCGGCCGCCGAGGCGCCGGCACCGCCGACGATCAGGTTGCCCTGCGCGAGCGCGTAGATCTGGCCGTCGGCGCCCTTCAGCGGCGTCGCGATCAGCGTGCCGCCGCGCAGCGACTTGGCGTTGCCCATCGACGAGACGTTGATGTCGATCGTCTGGCCCGGCTGCGCGAAGGCCGGCAGCTGCGCCGTCACCATCACCGCGGCGACGTTCTTGACCTGCATCGTGGTGCCCGGCGGCACGGTGACGCCCATCTGCTGCAGCAGCGCGTTCAGGCTCTGCTGCGTGAAGGGGGTGGAGGTGGTCTGGTCGCCGGTGCCGTCGAGGCCGACGACCAGCCCGTAGCCGACCAGCTGGTTGGCACGCACGCCCTGGACGGCGGCGACTTCCTTGATGCGGGCTGCCTGCGAGGACAGCGGCCACCACAGCGCCGCGCTGGCCGCGACGACCGTCAGGCTGATCAGCAGTCGCAGGAGTTTTTCAGTGGTGGTTTGCATGGCGGCTTCATCCTCAAAGGATGAAACCGATTCTGCGGAAACTTAAATGGGCAGAACGTTCAAAAAGAACCGCCCGAGCCAGCCTATTCCATTCGCATCGGCCTGGGCGCCACGGCCGCGGTGCTCGATGCGCACGTTGGCGATCTGCGCCGACGCGACGCTGTTGCCCGGCTGGATCGCCCGCGGGTCGACCTGGCCCGAGAAACGCAGCACGTCGACGTTCTGGTTCACGCCGATCTGCTTCTCGCCGGCCACCACCAGGTGGCCGTTGGACAGGACTTCCGTCACGGTCGCGGTGATGATGCCGGAGAAGTCGTTGGTGTTCTCGGTGCTGCCCTTGCCGGCGAAGGTGTTCGCCGAATTGCCGGCCGCGCTGGAGCGCAGCAGCGCATTCGGGTTCACCAGCGGCAGCGCGCTGACGCCGGCGGCGACCGAGCCGCTCTTGTCGATGGTGCTGGTGCTCTTCTGGCTGGCCGAGACTTTTTCCACGATCTGCACCGTCAGCGTGTCGCCGACGAGCCGGGCGCGGTAGTCCTCGAACAGCGGCCGGTACTGGCCCGACTGGAAGATCGAGCCGTTGTTCACCGACGGGGCCGCGATCGCCTCGGGCCGCGCGCGCGTCGGCTCGGCCACGTCGACCTTGGGCAGCGGATAGAGCGTGCTGCAGCCGGCGAGCAGGGCCGGCGCGGCCAGAAGAGCGAGTCGTTTCATGGCGATGTTCAGAGTTGGCTGAGCTTCTGCAGCATCTGGTCGGAGGTGGTGATCGCCTTCGAGTTCAGCTCGTAGGCGCGCTGCGTCTGGATCATCGCGACCAGTTCCTCGACCGGGTTGACGTTCGAGGTCTCGACGAAGCCCTGCTGCACCAGGCCCAGCCCGTTCAGTCCCGGCGTGCCGGCGCTGGGCGTGCCCGAGGCCGCGGTCTCGGTGAACAGGTTCTGGCCCTTGGGCTCGAGGCCGGCCGGGTTGATGAAGTTCGTCAGCTGCAGCTGGCCCACCGTCTGCGGCGCGGTCTGGCCGGGCACCGTGACGGTGACGGTGCCGTCGTTGCCGATGCTCACGCTCTGCGCATTGGCCGGGATCGTGATGCCGGGCTGCACGGTGTAGCCGTTGTTCGTCACCAGCTTGCCGGTCGAGTCGACCTGGAACGAGCCGTCGCGGGTGTACGCGTTGGTGCCGTCGGGCATCTGGACCTCGAAGAAGCCGCTGCCGCGCACCGCCACGTCCAGCGTGTTGCCGCTCTGCTGCAGGTTGCCCTGGCTGAAGCTGCGCGAGGTCGCGACCGCGCGCGTGCCCAGGCCCACCTGGTAGCCGGTGGGCAGCGTGGTCTGCTCGCTGCTGTTGGAGCCGGCCTGGCGCAGGTTCTGGTACATCAGGTCCTCGAACACCACGTGCGACTTCTTGTAGCCGTTGGTGGCCGAGTTGGCGAGGTTGTGCGAGATGGCGTCCAGCTGGGCCTGCTGGGCCTCCATGCCGGACTTGGCAGTCCACAAAGAATTCAACATGGTGGTGTTCCTTCAGGTTCCGTTGCGGATCAATTCAGCGACAGCAGCTGCGCGGCGGCCTTCTCGTCGCCCTCCGCGGTCTGCAGCATCTTCATCTGCGATTCGAACTGGCGCGCCGCGGCGATCATCGACACCATGGTCTCGATCGGGCTCACGTTCGAGCCTTCGAGCGCGCCGTCCTGCACGCGGGCATTCGGGTCGGCCTGCAGGTCGCCGGTGGCGGCGCGGAACAGGCCGTCGGTGCCGCGTTCGAGCGGCGTCTCGTCGGTCGCGGTCACCAGCTTCAGCTTGCCGACCGGAGTGATCTTGCCGTTGGTGCCCTTGGCGCTGACGGTGCCGTCGGTGCCGATCGAGATCTCGCTGTTGGCCGGCACCTGGATCGGGCCGCCGTCGCCGAGGATCGGCAGGCCGCTGCGCGTGGTCAGCGTGCCGTCGGCGGTGATGTCGAGCGAGCCGCCGCGGGTGTACCCCTCGGTGCCGTCGAGCGCCTGCACCGACAGCCAGCTGTTGCCCTTCACCGCGACATCGAGGTTGCGGCCGGTCGCGGTGACCGGGCCGGGCGTCGCGTCGTAGCCGGGCGTGGTCTCGAGCGCATAGACGCGGGTGCTGGCGCCGCTGCCGAGCACCGGCACCGCGCGGAACGCCGCCAGCTCGGACTTGAAGCCCGGCGTCGACGCGTTCGCGAGGTTGTGCGACAGCGTGTCCTGCCGTTGCATCATGGCCTTCGCCCCTGACATCGACAGGTAGATCATGCGGTCCATGACGACCCCTCGTCGGTTGGGTACAACCGCCGATCCCCCGAGGGGATGCCGGCCGGCTTGGGAGCGGCCCGGCGCTCGGCCGGCTGCACGTTGAATGACATCGCTATCTATGCCTCAGTCGATCAGCGCAGGTTGACCAGCGTCTGCAACACCTGGTCCTGCGTCTTGATGGTCTGCGCGTTGGCCTGGTAGGTGCGCTGCGCGGTCATCATGTTGACGAGCTCGGCGGTCAGGTCGACGTTCGACTCCTCGAGCGCGCCCGACTGCAGCACGCCCATGTTGCCTTCCGATGGAACGCCCAGGATGGGATCGCCCGACTCGTAGCTGCGCGACCAGTTGTTGCCGCCCAGCGGCTTCAGGCCCTGCGTGTTGCGGAAGTTCGCGAGCTCCATCTGGCCGGCCGGCTTGGACTGGCCGTTCGAATACGTCGCCATCACGATGCCGTTGTCCTCGATCGACAGGCCCGACAGCTGGCCCGGCGCGTAGCCGTCCTGCTTCAGGTCGGTCACGCCGAAGCCGGCGCCGTACTGCGTCGCGCTCGTCAGGTCGAGCTGCACGCCGGTGATCGCCAGCGTCTCGGCGCCGGCGGCGTTGGTCGTCGCCGGGATGTCCAGCGTGATGGCCCCGGCCGGCGCGGTCGGGTTGCCGCCGTTGGTCGGGAACTGCATCGTCGTCACCGGGGCCGGGTCGCCGGCGCCGTCGACCGCCAGCGAGGTGCCGTTGGCCGTCACGTAGACGTTCCACTGGTCGGTGCCGGCCTTCTGGAAGTAGTAGGTCAGCGCGACATCCTGGCCCTTCGCGTCGTAGACGGTCAGCGAGGTGGCGTTGTTGTAGGTCTTCGCGTCCGACAGGTTGATCTGCGGCGTGGTCGCCGGCAGCGTGGTGGCGGCACGCGAATCGAGGTTCATCTCGAGCGTGATGTTCTTCGTCGCGGCGGGGTCGATGCCGGCGGTGGGCAGCTGCAGCGGCACGGCCTGGCCGGGCTGGATGGTGCCGGTGCCGTCGGCCTTGTAGCCCATCAGCTTGAGCCCGCCGTTGCTGACGATGTAGCCGTCCTTGTTGACCTGGAACTGGCCGTTGCGCGAGTACACCGTGGTGCCGTTGTCGTTCAACTGGAAGAAGCCCGAGCCGTTGATCGCGACGTCGAGCGAGCTCTCGGTGGTGGTGATGCTGCCCTGCGTGAACTGCTGCGTCACCGCCGCCAGGTTCACGCCGATGCCGATGTTGTTGGCACCCGAGCCGTTCATCGCGGCGGCGTACATGTCGCCGAACTCGGCGCGCGAGGCCTTGGCGCCGAAGGTGTTGGCGTTGGCGACGTTGTTGCCGATGACTTCGAGGTTCTTGCTCGAAGCGTTCAGACCGGAGAGACCTTGCTGGAAGCCCATGGTGGTGTCCTTAGTTGAATGCCTTGACCTGGTCGTAGGTGACGCCGCCGGCCTTCTCGAGGTCCAGCACCAGGGTGTTGTTGGCCGTGCTGATCGCGTTGACCTTGTCACGCATCAGTGCGGTGCTCTTGAGGGCGGTGGCCCCGCTCATGGCCGTGACCTTGAAGGTGATGCCGCTGGTGTTGTCGTAGGCACCGGCGTCCCACTCGAAGGTGTTCATCCCGCTGCTCTGCGCGCCGAGGTTCAGCGTCTGCAGCGTCTGGCCGGCGGCGTTCTGGATCTCGACCTTCACGTTGTCGGCGGCGGCGTCGATCTGGAAGCCGCCCGTGCCGACCTTGTCGGCGATGTCCATCTTGTTGCCCGGCACGATCACCTCGCGGCCGACCAGCGAGGCGCCCTGCACCGCCTGCATCTGCAGGAACTGGGTCGACAGGCCGCCCACCGTGCCGTTGAGCTTCTCGATGCCGCTGACGGTGTTGATCTGCGCGATCTGGCTGGTGACCTGCGCGTTGTCCATCGGGTTCAGCGGATCCTGGTTCTGCATCTGCGCGACCAGCAGCTTCAGGAAGCGCTCCGAGCTCTCGGCCGCGGTGGTGGCGCTGCTGTCGCTGGACGACTTCGTGTTCAGCGCGGCGTAGTTGTTGGTGACGGTGTCGACGGCCATGGGGTGCTTTCCGGTTCAGTGAGGTTGAAGGGCTCACTGGCCCATCTGCAGCGTCTTCATCAGGAGCGTCTTCGCGGTGTTCATCACCTCGACGTTGTTCTGGTACGAGCGCGAGGCCGAGATCATGTTGACCATCTCCTCGACCGCGTTCACGTTGCTGTAGGTGACATAGCCCTCGGCATCGGCCTGCGGGTGCTTCGGGTCGTGCACCTTGCGGCCGGGGGTCTGGTCCTCGGAGATCGTGCTCACCTTGACGCCGGCCGACGCGGCGGCACCGGCCTGGCCGATCTGGCCCATCATTTCGGTCTGGAACGTGACCTGCCGCGCCTTGTAGGCCTGGCCATCGGGCCCGGCGACGGTGTCGACGTTCGCGAGGTTGGACGCGACCACGTTCAGGCGCTGCGACTGCGCGCTGACCGCGCTGCCGGAGACGTTGAAGATCTGGAACATGCTCATCATTGCCCCTTGATCGCTTCGAGCATCGTGCGCACGTTGGCGTTGATGAAGCGAAGCGTCGCTTCGTAGTGCACCGAGTTGTCGGCGAAGTTGGCGCGCTCGCGGTCCATGTCGACCGTGTTGCGGTCGAGGTTGGTCTGGCTGGCGGTCGCGTACAGCAGGTTCGATTCGGCGCGCGCGCCGGTCAGGCCGCTCTCGATGCCGATGTGGCCGGCCTGCGTGGTCTTCGGCACCGCCGCGCCCTGCTGGCTGCCGGTGGCTTCGCGCAGCGCCTGGGCGAAATCCATGTCGCGGGCCACGTAGCCCGGCGTGTCGGCATTCGCGATGTTGCCGGCGATCAGACGCTGGCGCTCCGAGCGCAGCGCAAGCGCCTGGCCCTGGAAGTCGAGCGAATTGGTCAGATTGTTCAGCATGGCGGCGTGTCCTTTCGGTCCGCGGCGTCGGTCGGTGCCGAGGCCATGGGCGATGTGAAAGGATTGTGGGCAGCGCCTCCTGAAACATAAGCGGGAATAGCGGCCGGTTTGTCCGCCATTTCGGTGCCTTGCCCGGCGCGCACCCCTCCTACAGTCGAGGCGTGAACCCAACCCCTGCCCTTGTTGCCTTCGTCGTTGTCGCGACAGCCTGCGCTGCTTCAGCAGCACAGCCGTCCGCGGCTGCGTCGCCGCTCGAGCAGCAGGCGCTCTCCTTCGTGCAGGCCCAGCTGGGCAGCAACACGCTGCCGGGCCGCGTCGAGGTCGTCGCCGGTCCGCTGGACGCCCGGCTGCGCCTCGCCCCCTGCCAGCAAGTCCTGGCTTATCTGACACCGAACACCCGGCTGTGGGGCAAGACCCGGGTCGGGCTGCGCTGCACCCAGGGTGYGACGCCGTGGAATGTGTATCTGCCGGTGACCGTGAAGGTCTGGGGCCGGGCGCTGGTGATGGCCCAGGCGATGCCGGCCGGCCAGGTGCTGGCGGCCGCCGACGTCCGCGAGGCCGAGGTCGACCTCGCCGAGGACGCCAGCCCGGCGCTGACGGATGCCGCAGCCCTCGTCGGGCGCACGCTGGCCCGGTCGGTCGCGGCCGGCCAGGGCGTGCGCCAGGCCACCTTGAAGGCCCGGCAATGGTTTGCCCCGGGCGACACCGTGCGCATCCGGGCCGTCGGTGACGGCTACGCGGTGGCCGGCTCGGGCGAGGCGCTGACCGCCGGCATCGAGGGCCAGCCGGCGCGCGTGCGCACCGAAAGCGGCCGTCTCGTGACCGGCGTCGCGGTGGCGGAACACCAGTTGGAACTCGCATTGTGAAAAACTGTTCCAGGCACAACAATTCGGGTGAAACCCCTCAAGTCGCCACCGGGCGGGCCGATACACCGTGCATGTTGAAAGGCCGGGGCCTCTGTCCCGACCCAAGGAGTCCTTCATGAGCATCAAGATCGGCCATCAAGCAGAAGCAGCCGCGCCGACCCAGGCGGTCGGTGGCGCCACGCAGAAACAAGGGGCTGCCGCCAAGCCCGCCGAGCAGGCCACCCAGGCCGTCGGCGCCGCGGCACCCGAAGCCAGCACCACCGTCTCGCTGTCGAGCGCGGCCTCGTCGCTGACCGGCACGAGTTCGGCCAGCGCCGACTTCGACGCCGACAAGGTCAAGCGCATCTCCGACGCGATCGAGAACGGCTCGTTCAAGGTCAACCCGGAAGCCATCGCCGACAAGTTGATTTCCAACGCCCGCGAAGTCCTGGGTCATTGATCGTCATGCAGCAGCCGGTGATTCCCGCGTACGAAACCTCGCCCGAACTCGAGGCGACCCTCGGCGCGGTCGAGACGCAACTCGCCTCGCTGGGCGAGGCACTGCGCACGCGCGACAGCGCGGCGATCGACCTGCACGCGACCGAACTGCACCGCTCGCTGGCGCGTGCGGTCGACCACTTCTCCCGCGCCGCCCGCAGCGGCCCGGTGCCGACCCCGTTGCGCGAGCGCCTGGCGCTGGCCGGCGGCCTGGTGGCGGCACAGCGCGAATCGCTGGCGCGCGCCACCGCCGCACTCGATCGCGCGATCGACGTGCTGATGCCGCGCGAGCGGCCGGCGGCGGTCTACTCGGCGATCGGCCCCGCCGAACGCGGCAGCCGCGGCTCCATTCAAGCTTGAATGGAGCCCCCCAGTCGCTTCGCTCCTGCCCCCAAGGGGCGCCACCCCTCGGCCCGGCAAAGCCGGATCCTGGGGCGTTGCTTGATCAGCGCGGCCTGAACGGCGCTCTATAAAGCCACACCGGCCGGCCATCCGGGCAGAGGTGCCGAGCCACCGGGCGCAGTTCCTGCGCCTCGAATTCCAGACTTGCCATCCATGCGCCGGCGCGCAGCTCCTGCCGCGCCTTCGCGACCGCGCGCGGCATGCTCTCCGGCCGCTGGAACAGGTAGACCCCGTCGTACGCCGACCAGTCGGCCTGCCAGATGTCGCCACGCGTCACGCGCGCCGGGATGCGCTGCAGCCGACAACGCAGCCCGCACAGCAGCCGCACCGGCCAGCTCCACTCGATGCCGTCGAGCACCGCCCCCGGATACGCCACGTGCAACTCGCGCAGACCGTCGCCCAGCCCGCAGCCGGCGTCGAGCACGCGTGCGCCGTCCGGCAGCGGCATGAGCGACGGCAGGCCGCGCAATGCACCGCGCGGCGTCGGGAACACCGGCGCATCGCGCCAGGCATGGACGGGATAGAGGGCCAGCAGCGCGCCCATCGGCAGCAGCCAGGCCCAGGCAGGCAGCGCACCGGCGAGGCCGGAGGCCAGCAGCGAGAGGGGAAAGCCGAGTGCCACGAAGACGCGCCGCCAGCGCGTACCAGCCACGATCGGCAGCAGCGCCAGCACGCCGCCGAGCGCGGTGGCCAGCAGCAGCGCGATGCCGAGCGGCACGGCAGCACGCTGCAATCCGAAGAAGAGCCCCCAGGCCGCAGCCCAGGCCAGCAGCGCGGGCAGCGGCCAGATCACCCCGGCCCCGGCGTCAGAAGTTGAACGCGAGCCGCATGCCGCCCCAGTGCCGGCCCTGCACCGTGATCGGTGCGGCGGCTTCCTTCAGCAGCACGAACTGGCCACCGCCCATGTCGCGGCGGTAGGTCTGCAGCAGGAACGGGCGCTGGTTGCGCGCCGAAGCGAGCCCGGTGCGGTCGTTGAAGATGCGGCGGTAGCGGCTGTTGGCCGTGTCCCAGGCCAGGTCGCCGCGCTGCGGGTTGCAGTACTTCTTGTTGTGCGTCGCCACGTAGCCGTTGCGGTCGACCGCGATGCAGAACACCACCTTCGGGCTCAGCGTCAGCACGCGCTCCTGCACCTGCGGGAACAGCCGGTCGGCCAGCTCGATGAACTGCGTGGCGTGCTGCGCCGGGTTCGTGCCCGGCAGCGGCCGGTAGTTCTCGTCGAACAGGGCTGCCGGCGAAATGGTCTTGGTGCGCAGCGAATCCTCGAGCAGCTTGCCGATCTGCGCGGCCGCTTCCATCGCGGCCTGGATGAACGGCGTGTCCTCGGTCTCGATGCCGCATTCGGCGACCAGCTCGATCAGGTGCTCCGAGACCTTCAGGAAGGCCTCGCTGCGGCGCATCGCGCTGTCGAGCGCGGCGGTGGTCTGCTGGATCTCCGACTGCATCGCCCCCATCTGCACGTTGACGCCGCCGCAGATCTCGCGGCTTTGCGTGGCCGCGGCGGTGATGCTCGCGACACCGGCCTCGACATCGGCCAGCGCCTTGTGGAACCCGCCCTGCCGGACTTCGCCCGGCTTGACCTGGATCTCGCGCGACAAGGCCTCGATGCGGGTGTCGAGCACGCCCACGGTGCTCATGATCGCCTTCGACGACCCCTCGACCTTCGAGGCCAGGTCCTTCACCGCATCGGCCACCACGCCGAAGCCGCGACCGGCCTCGCCGGCGCGCTTGGCCTCGACCGAGGCGTTGAATGCCACCAGCCGCGTCTGCAGCGCGATCTGCGTGATCTCGCTGGCGGCCGCGGCCACCTCGCGCAGCGTGTCGACGATGCCCGACACCTCGGTGCCGACCGCCTCGACCGCGTCGCGCGCTCGTCCGACGGCCTCGAGGCTGCCGGCCGTCACGTCGCCGATCGCCTGCTGCGCCCGTGTCACTTCACCGAGCTGGCCGGCCAGCGCGAGCACGGCCTGCGCCTGGCGCGCCGACACCTTGCTCGCGTCGTCGAGCAGGCCGCGCACCTCGGCGGCGTCGCGGCCGACGCTGGACGCCTGCTTGCCGATCGACTGCACCGCGGCGCGCAGGTCGGGCTCGGCGGCCGCGCTCATGGCGCTCACCACGGGCTCGACCGGCTGCAGCTCGCGGCCCTTGCGGAACATTGCAAACATGTCGTCTCGATTTCTCTGTTCACCACTCGCGCAGCTTGACGCGCAAGCGGGCGATGGACTGGCTGTGCAGCTGGCAGACACGCGATTCGGTCACCTTCAGCACGGCCGCGATTTCCTTCAGGTTCATGTCGTGCTCGTAGTACATGCTCATCACGTACTGCTCGCGCTCCGGCAGCGTCTTGATGCCGTCGACCAGGGCCTGGCGCATGCGCTGGTCCTGCAGCTGCGCGAGCGGGTTGACCCCTTCGTCGGCGACGTGCCGGTCGAGGTAGTCATTGTCGCCATCGTCGCCCGACATGTCCTCCAGGTAAACCAGCTGGGTGCCGCGCACCTTGCCAAGCAGTTCCTGGTATTCGGGCAGCGTGACGCCCATCTCGCGGGCGATCTCGCTCTCGGCGGGCGCGCGGCCGAGCTTCTGCTCGAGCTTGTGCACCGCCGATTCGATGGTGCGCTGCTGCTTGCGCGTGCCGCGCGACAGGTAGTCGTTGCCGCGCAGCTCGTCGAGCATCGCGCCGCGGATGCGCTGCGTCGCGAAGGTCTCGAACTGCACGCCCTGGGCTGCGTCGAAGCGGCTCAGCGCGTCCGTCAGGCCGATCATGCCGACCTGGATCAGGTCGTCGATCTCGACGTTGGCAGGCAGCTTCGCGATCATCTGGTGCGCGAGGCGGCGCACCAGCGGGCTGTACTGCTTGAGCATCGTGTTGACGTCGAGTTGGCCTTTGGCGGTATACATGGGGTCAGCTCCGGGGAAATTCAGTTCAGGGCCTGCTGCGGGAAATCGCGGTACGCCGGGAATGCGGTGGCGTACGCGGTTTCGACAGAGGCGGCAGGCTGCAGCACATCACGGGCCCAGCGGCGCAGGGCCGGCGTGGGCGGATCGTTGACATCGGACGCCGGGTCGACGTGCATCCAGTCGCGCAGCACGGCGCCCAGGAAGCCATCGGCACACGAGGCGATCTGCTGCGCGATGCGTTCAGCGCGCGGCGAATGGGGGGCGGCGCCGAGCAGCAGGTCGTGCACCATCAGGCCGGCGCGCTGCGTCAGCAGCTTCATCGCGGCATAGGCGTGGGTCACGCTGCTCGGGCGGTCGTCGGCCAGCAGCAGCGGGCGGGCCTCGCTGCGCATGAACAAACGGCACAGGTCGGTTTCGGTGGCATGCACCAGCACCACGTCGGCATGCGGTGCGGCATCGGCGGCGGCATGCAGGAAGTTCGCGGTGCTGCCATGCGCGTCCACATAGCGGATCGGCAGGCCGCGCGCGGCCAGGTACGACACCTGGTGCGACAGCGCCTCGACGCAGCCGGTCAGGCCGACGGCCGTCAGCTCGGCCGGGGCCGGCGCGCGGTCGGAGGCGTCGATCACCAGCACATGCGCGCCCAGCTCGCCGAAGGCGGTGCACAGGCGCTCCAGCATCACGCCGCCGAACGCCATGTTCGGGTTGGCCACCACCGGCACGAAACGCACGCGCGTCTGGCCGAACAGCTGGCGCAGGCCGTGGGCCTGGTCTTGCGGGAACGAGGAGTCGTAGGCGTCGTGCATGGGGCGCTGAGGACGAGTCGAGGGGGCTGTTCTTGTGGGATCGGGCGAGCGATCAGGCGTGCAGCGATCCGCGGGTGCGCAGCGCCGGCTGGCGCGCCGTGAAGATCAGGTTCACGTCGTCGGCATCCATGCGGTAGGCGGTGCCGGTGTTGGCGCGCAGCGCGCGATGCACCAGCGCGTGGGCCGACAGGCGGTGCCAGTCTTCGGGGACGCGCTGGCCGTTGGCGACGCCGACCACCTTCAGCTTGTGGCGGATCAGCGCGTCGAGCGCCGGGGCCAGCTTGACGGCTTCGTCGAGCTTGGACAGCACGATGCCCTTGCAGGCGGCGGCGCGGTACGAAACCATCACGTCCTCGATGGTCTCGCCCTGCGCGGCGGCGTTGACGACCAGCAGCTTCTGGATCGAGCGGTGGGCCAGCATGTCGAGCAGTTCGCGGGTGCGGCTGTCGCGCTGCGCCATGCCGGCGGTGTCGATCAGCACCATCTTCTTGGCCGCCAGCAGTTCCAGCAGGTCTTCGAGCGAGGCGCGGTCGTGGGCGGTGTGCACCGGCACGCCGAGGATGCGGCCATAGGCGCGCAGTTGTTCGTGGGCGCCTACGCGGTAGGCGTCGAGCGTGATCAGGCCGAGGTTGGCGGCGCCGTGCTTGGTGGCGAAGGCGGCGGCGATCTTGGCGGCGCTGGTCGTCTTGCCGACGCCGGTGGAGCCGATCRGCGCGTAGACGCCGCCCTGGTCTTCGAGCGCGGCGTCGTTCTCGCCGGTGATCAGGTTGCGCTCGAGGATGTTGGCGGCCCACGAGGTCTCGTCGCTGACGTCGTTCGGCAGGCTCTCGGCCAGCTTGCGGATCAGCGCCGGCGAGAAGCCGCTGTCGAGCAGCTTCTGGATCAGCATCGCCTGGGCGGGCTGGCGCTGCAGCTTCTCCATGAAGGCCAGGGCACCGAAGCGCTCCTCGATCAGGCCCTTCATCGAGCGCAGCTCGTTCATCATGTCCTGCTGGTCGCGGCGGGCCGAGGCGTTGACGGTGGAGCGTGCATCGGCGAGCGAGACGACCGGTGCGGCGGGCACCGGGGCGGGCGTGTGTTGCTGGGCATGGGCCTGGGCACGTGCATCGGCCAAGGCCTGCGCGTGGGCCTGAGCCTGCGCTTGAGCGGCGGCGGCCTGCTGTTGCTGCACGCGGATTTCTTCGCGCAGCACCGGCGGCTCGCGCAGCGTGGCGCTGCGGCCGCCGACGGCCTGCATCGGCGCGTGCTGCACCGGCGCCGGGTGCATCGCCTGCCGTTCGGCCAGGCGCTGCTCGAGCGCGGTCGGCAGCGGCAGCTCGTCGTCGGGCATGAAGCTGGGTTCGTTGTCGCGGCCGTGCTGTTGCTGCATGGCGGCCTGGCGGCGCTTGAGCATGCGCTCACGCACGTAATCCTGGAACGACAGCGTGCTCATCGACAGGCGGGCGACGTCGTCGGTGACTTCCATCGCCGGGGCGGGGGCCGGTTGCGGGGCCGGTGCGGGGCGAGCGGGCTGGGCGCGCGGTGCGGCGGCGCGCTTCGCGACCGGGGGCGACGGCGGGATCGGACCGGCGGCCGACAGGCGCTCGATCTGTTGAACGCTTTCCGGCGCCATGGCCAGCACCTCGACGCCTTCGGCGCAGGGCTTGGTCGAGAGCACGACGGCGTCTTCGCCGAAAGCCTGGCGGACCAGGGTCAGGGCGTCGCGCGAAGTGCGGGCGGTGAAGCGTTTGACGTTCATCGGGAGCTCCAGGAGATCGAGCAGGAACCAGTGGCAAGCAATGGCATCCAGTGTGTGAGAGCGCAGCCGGCCGCGGTCCGGGGATGAGCCACCGTAAATCCCTTCATTTGGGATGTTTCGTGCCGAGGGGGCACGGCGGTGGACAGGAAGGCAGAGGTCATGGACGGACGCGGTGGATGCGTGCCGTCATTGTTCCGGGGTGGGGCGGAAACTTGAGAGGGATGAGAGGGGGGAAAGACCCCCTGTTCCGCGGTGCTAACGCGACAGCAAGGCTGTGTGGTCGGACCACGTTCCCTTCAGGTCGACCCGGGGTCCCGCTGCAACGGAAGCCCAGAACGCACTGCCCGCGCTCAGCTGGAGCGCCAGTTCGGGAGGCGACACGACCACGACATTGATGCTCTTGTGATGCTGGCGGCCGACCGACTTGAAGGCTGCCTGGGCGGACACCGAACTCAACTCACCGACGACCAGCACGTCCACGTCGCTGAGTGCGTCTGCCGTTCCTGCTGCCTGCGACCCGAAGACCGCAATGTAGGCGGCGGCCAGCGTTTGCGCCCTGGTACGAAGATCCTCCATCAGCGAGCCGGCGCGGGCAAACAAGGATCGAAGCGGCTCGGTCAGCGGCGAATCGAGGTTGATCGAATACCGCGTCGATGGACTCTCAGGCAGCGCTCGCACCACCCCGCCCTCGACCAGAACACGCAGCAGCTTGCTGGTGTTGCCCGAATCCGTGCCGGCCGCCTGGGCCAGGCCGCGCAAGTGATAGGCCTGGTCCGGGTTCGACAACAGCACTTCGAGGATGCGTGCCTTGGTCTTGCTGCCGAACAGGGCTGTCAGGACGTCGCTCATTTGCTGTCAATTCTACAGCAAATGCTGTCGAATCAACAGCAAAGGAGACGCGATCAGTTGGCGCCGATGATCGACCCGATGCGAATCGAGTGCGTCTCCGGAATCTCGCTGTGCCCCAGCACCCGCAGCCGCGGCGCGGCGCGCTTCAGCAGCCGGGCCATCGGCGCGCGGATCATGTCCGGCACCAGCAGGCAGGCCGGGTGGCCGAGGTCTTCCTGGCGCTTGGCCGACGCGGCGGCGCTGCGCGTCAGAGTGTCGGCAACGCCGGGGTCGAGCACCGCGCCGTGCGGCGAATTCAACGCCTGCGTCACCAGGCGCTCCAGCTCCGGCTCCAGCGCGATCACCTCGAGCTCCTTCACCGGGCCGTAGATCTGCTGCACGATGGCCGGCGCCAGGCTGATGCGGATGCGCCGCGCCAGCTCGCCCGRCTCGCTCGCCACCGCCGCATGCTCGGCCAGGCTCTCGACGATCGAGCGCATGTCGCGGATGTGCACGCCCTCTTCCAGCAGCAGCTGCAACACCTTCTGCAGGCTGGCGATGCCGACCATCTTCGGGATCACGTCTTCCATCAGCTTCGGTGCGAGCTTGGTCACGTGCTCGACCAGCTGCTGCGTCTCGACGCGGCCGAGCAGCTTGGCCGCGTGCAGCTGCATCAGGTGCGACAGGTGCGTGGCCACCACGGTGGAGCAGTCCACCACCGTGAAGCCGTTCATCTGCGCCGCTTCGCGCTGGCGCTCCTCGATCCACACGGCCGGCAGCCCGAACGCCGGGTCGGTGGTTCGGGTGCCGATCAGCTGGGTGGTGGCACCGCCCGGGTTGATCGCCAGCAGCATGCCCGGGAAGGCCTCGCCCTCGCCGACCACCGCGCCGCGCAGCGTCAGCCGGTACATGCTGGGCTTGAGTTCCAGGTTGTCGCGGATGTGCACCGGCGGCGGCAGGAAGCCGACATCCTGCGCGAACTTGCGCCGCACGCCCTTGATGCGCTGCAGCAGGTCGCCCTCGCGGTTCTTGTCGACCAGCGTGATCAGCCGGTAGCCCACTTCCAGGCCCAGCGTGTCGACCGGCTGCAGGTCGTCCCAGCTGGCCTCGGCATTCGGTTCGGCCACCGGCGCGGCCGGCGGCGGGGTGTTCTTCACGCGCTTGTTGCGCTCGTTCATCCACCAGGCGGCATAGCCCATGCTGCCCGAGATCAGCAGGAACACCAGGTGCGGCATGCCCGGGATGATGCCCAGCAGGCCGATCACGCCGGCCGTGATGCCCAGCACGCGCGGCGAATTGAAGACCTGGCTCGCGACCTGCGTGCCGACGTCTTCTTCCTTGCCGACGCGCGACACCACCATCGCCGCCGCCACCGAGATCAGCAGCGCCGGCACCTGGGCCACCAGCGCATCGCCGATGGCCAGCAGGATGTAGCTGTCGGCCGCCTGCGACGCCGACAGGTCGTGCTGCGCCACGCCGATGATGAAGCCGCCGATGATGTTGATGAACAGGATCAGCAGGCCGGCCATCGCGTCGCCGCGCACGAACTTGCTGGCACCATCCATCGAGCCGAAGAACTCCGCCTCGTTGCCCACTTCGAGGCGGCGGCGCTTGGCCTCCTTCTCGTCGATCAGGCCGGCGTTCAGGTCGGCATCGATCGCCATCTGCTTGCCGGGCATCGCATCCAGCGTGAAGCGCGCGCCGACCTCGGCGATGCGCTCGGCACCCTTGGTCACCACGACGAAGTTGATCACGACGAGGATCGCGAACACGATCAGGCCGACCGCGAAGTTGCCGCCGATCAGGAAATGGCCGAACGACTCGATCACCTTGCCGGCCGCGCCCGGGCCGGTGTGGCCTTGCAGCAGCACGACGCGGGTGGAGGCGATGTTCAGCGACAGCCGCAGCAGCGTGGTCAGCAGGATGACGGTCGGGAAGGCCGAGAAATCGAGCGGCCGCACCATGTACGCGGCAACCATCATCACCATCAGCGCCATCGCGATGTTGAAGGTGAACAGCAGGTCGAGCGCGAAGGCCGGCAGCGGCAGCACCATCATGGACAGCACCATGATGATGAAGACCGGCGCCATCAGCGCCTTGATCGCCTTGGCGTGCGGCCCGAGCCAGCCCTGCAGTTGCTTCATCAATGCGTTCATGCCCGGGATTGTTCCGGACCCCGGCCGGGACTTGAGCCGGATCAGCAGGGCAAAGGCAGCGCTATTTCTGCTGTGCGAAGTGCTCGTCGTAGCGGTGCACGAAGTCCTTCGCCGCCAGCGGCAGGTGGCAGGCACGGCAGGCGGCGGTGTCGTCCCCGCTCTTCTGCCCATTCGGCAGGTAGCTCGCGTAGACCCAGTTGCCGTTGCGCAGGGCCTCGGGCGCGCTCCGGCCCCAGCCGGCCCCCTTGGCGTGGACGAACACGCGCAGCAGGTCACCCTTCACCAGCTTGCCGTCGGCACCGGTCTTCAGGCTGCCGTCCGGCGCCACCTGGGCGGCGTAGTTCTCCATCACCATCACGCTGCCGTCGGGGAAGCCGGCTGCGGCGGTGGCGCTGGCCGCGCCGGGGTTCATGTAGATCTCGCGCACCTGCTTGACGTCGGGCCGCTGCACCGCGGAGAGGAACTTGGGCCAGGCCTTGTAGCCGGCAGGCAGCGGCAGCTCGTTGTCATTCACCGGGGCCGATGCCGGCGGCTGGGCGCAGCCGGCGACCAACAACAACATGCCGAACAGGATGGAAGGGGATCTCTTCATGGCAACTCCTCTCGTGGCGCATGGCTGCGTCGGTTGGGGGGTGGCGATGATGGTGTGGCGTGCAGAGCCGAGTCAACCTGACATTCATTCCCCGTCCGCGGGCCCGGGCTTGTGGTGCGGATCGAGCTCGGCCGGCACGTTCAGTTCTGGCAGCGCACCCGGCATCGCGACGCGGCCGGTGAGCGCGGCGCGCAGCTGGTACACGTAGGCGAGCACCTGCGCGACCGCAGCGAACAGCGCCGCCGGGATCTCGCGGTCGACCTCGGCATGGGCGTACAACGCACGCGCCAGCACCGGCGCCTGCAGCACCGGCACCTTCGATTTCTTCGCGGTGTCGCGGATGCGCATGGCCATCAGGTCGGCACCCTTCGCGACGACACGCGGCGCGCCCATCTTGCCTTCGTCGTACTTCAGCGCGACGGCATAGTGGGTCGGGTTCATCACCACCAGGTCGGCAGTGGGCACGGCGGCCAGCATCCGGCGATTGGCCATCTCGCGCATGCGGGCGCGGATCTTGGCCTTGATCTCCATGTTGCCTTCGACTTCCTTGTGCTCCTGCTTGATTTCCTGGTGGCTCATCTTCAGCCGCATCGCGTGCAACTGGCGCTGCAGCGGCACGTCAACGGCGGCGAACACGGCCAGCGCCAGCAGCACCAGCAGCATGCCGCCGACGATGGTGCTGCCGACGTGCGACAGCGCCTGCGGCAGCGGCATCGACAGCGCACCGGCGAACATCTCGACGTGCGAGCGCAGGTACATCGCACCGATCGTGCCAAGGATCAGCGCCAGCACCGCGCCCTTGATCGCCTCGATCAGCTGCTGCTTCGAGAACAGCTTGCCGATGCCGGTGATCGGGTTGAACTTGTCGAACTTGGGCGCGAGCGGCTTCAGCGTCCAGACCCAGCCGCCGGCCGCCACCGCGACGGCGATGCCGACCACCATCATCAGGAGGCCCATCGGCAGCACGACCCAGATCAGCTTGCTCGTGAGCTCTGCCAGCCGCTCGCCCATCGCCTCGGGGTTCTTCGCCATCGTGGCGTTGAACTGCAGGCCGGTGGCGAGCAGCTGCTTCAGCCAGCGCGACAGCAGCGGCGCCGCGGCCACCAGCGCCGCGCCGCCGACCGCGATCGCCGCGAAGTGCGACAGATCGCGCGAACGCGCGACCTGGCCCTCGGATCGGGCCTTGTCGAGCTTTCGCTGCGAGGCGGGCAGGTTGCGGTCTTGGTCGGACATGGCGGGGGCGGAATTGCGCTGCCGCGATTGTTCCGGGGTGGCCCGTGAACTTGAGCGAGAAGAAGAGGCAAAAGACCTGTCACTTCGCGCTAGCTATGGACAAACGGTCCCTCGTCCGAAGATCAACTTCGTTGAACCAAAACGCAGCGTGCGTGACAGAGCTGTCTTCTCACCAACTTGCCTGCCGAAGGACATCGATGCAAATCATCAAAAAGCTTTCCGATCGAGTTCGCCCTATGGGGATCTTGCCCCGGATAGAGTTCAACGTCACCGAGGAACATAGGGAAGCGGCGCGGCAGTGCGTGCGGGACGCAGTCAAAGAACGGAAGCAACTGGCTCCGGTCACTCCGACTCCGTTTGCAAAACATTTGCCCGGACAAGGCCCCTACTTCTATTGGCAGGCGTGTCATATGACGAAACTTTCCGGGCAACCTTATCTACCACCCGAGCTGATCACGGAAATCCTTGCCATGGAAATGGCACTGATCAAGACCGGTCTGTGCAGCCCTGCCAGAGTCGGCCCCCCGCCAACGACGCTGGAAATGATTGTCACAAGAGCAAACAACCAGCTCCTTCTGACCTCAGACGTCGACTTCTTCACCCACGCGCCAAAGAACGCCCCCGGCCTGGCAAGCTCCTGGCCTCCATCGCCGACTATCTCAAAGGTCATCGCTCCAAGACCTTCAAGAAACTTGCGAAGGAGCTCGTGAACTCGCAAAACGATCAGGAACGGTACGCCGCCGTCCTGGAGAAGATCATTGAGAAGGCCAAGGAAAAGCAGGCCCGATGACGCGTCTCCAGCTGCGATGCCGACAGGCGCGTCTGAAACTTTCCCCGACGATCGACCACAACTCACCCGCCAGACTCGCCTACTGAAACCTACTCAGCATCTGCTCCAGCGCCATCGTGAACGGCGCCTGCATCATCGGCAGCGTCAGCAGCACGCCCACCAGGCCGACGCCGAGCGTGATCGGGAAACCGACCGCGAAGATGTTCATCTGCTGGGCGATGCGCGAGATCACGCCCATCACCAGGTTCACGAACAGCAGCATCGTGACCATCGGCAGCGCGATCCACAGCCCGAGCTTGAAGACCTCGGCGCCCCACAGCTGCGGCTGCAGCACGTGCAGGGCGCTGAACGGCTCGGCCGTCACCGGGAAGGCCTGGAAGCTCTGCACCATCGCCGCGATCATCAGCAGGTGGCCGTTGATGATGATGAACAGCCAGCCGACGATGATGCCGAAGAAGCGGCCCACCGCGTTGCCCTCGGCACCGCTCATCGGGTCGAAGAAGCCGGCGAAGTTCAGCCCCATCTGCAGCCCCACCAGCTCGCCGGCGAACTCGATCGCGGCGAACACGATGCGCGCCGAGAAGCCGAGCGTGATGCCGATCAGCACCTGCTGCAGCACCACCGCATAGAGCATCGGCGAATCGAGCGGGATCACCGGCATCGCCGGCAGCGAGGCCTGCGCACTGATCGTGATCAGGAACGCGAGGCCGACCCGCACCCGCACCGGCACGTTCTTCTGCGACAGCAGCGGCGCGCTGCTGAACAGCGCCAGCACGCGGATGAACGGCCACAGCAGCGGCGTCAGCCAGGCGGCGAGTTGGGCGTCGGTGAAGGTGAGCATGATTTCTTCGGCACCAACCCTTCGACAGGCTCAGGGCGAACGRCTTCTTTCAACCCACCACCGACGGAATCGCGGTCAGCGTGCGCTGCACGTACTCGACCAGCGTGGTCAGCATCCACGGCCCGGCGAACATCAGCACCGCCACCGCCGCGACGATCTTCGGCACGAACGACAGCGTCTGCTCGTGGATCTGCGTGGCCGCCTGGAAGATGCTGACCAGCAGGCCCACGCCCAGCACCACCAGCAGCACCGGCGCCGACACCATCAGCAGCAGGTACAGGCCCTGCTGGCCCAGCGTGAAGACTTGTTGGGAATCCATCGGAATCTCTTCAGTGAGTTCAGGTCGAGAAGCTGGCCGCCAGCGACCCGAGCAGCAGGTTCCAGCCATCGGCCAGCACGAACAGCATCAGCTTGAACGGCAGCGCCACCAGCACCGGGCTCAGCATCATCATCCCAAGGCTCATCAGCACGCTCGCGACGATCATGTCGATCACCAGGAACGGGATGAAGATCAGGAAACCGATCTGGAACGCGCTCTTCAGCTCGCTCGTCACGAAGGCCGGCACCAGCACCTTGAACGGCACGTCGGCGGCCTTCACCGCGGCATCCACCTTCGCGAGCTTCGAGAACAGCATCAGGTCGGCCTGGCGCGTCTGCTTCAGCATGAAGGCGCGCATCGGCACCTCGCCGCGCTTCAGCGCCTCGTCGAAGGCGATCTTGTTCTCGGAGTACGGCTGGTAGGCATCGGCGTAGACCTTGTCCAGCGTCGGGCTCATCACGAAGAAGGTCAGGAACAGGCTCAGCCCGACGATCACCTGGTTCGGCGGCGCCGATTGCGTGCCCATCGCCTGGCGCAGCAGGCTCAGCACGATCACGATGCGGGTGAAGCCCGTCATCATCAGCAGCACCGCCGGCAGGAACGACAGCGCGGTGAAGAACAGCAGCGTCTGGATCGGCACCGAGTAGCTCGTGCCGCCCGCCCCCTGCCCCACCAGCAGCGGCAGCGCGGCACCACCGCTTGGCGCAGCCTGCGCTAAAGCCGCTGCAGGAACGGCCGACAACACCGTCAAGGCAGCGATCGTGCCGATGCGGCGCACGCGGGCCGAAGAAAACAAATGCTCAGCGTTCACCGGTCGACCCCTGGTCACGACGGAAACGCGACAAGATTTGCGCAAAGGCGGGATGCACCGCCGGCATCTGCGGCGGCGCCGCTTCGCTCTGCGGCGCCATGTTGTGCAGCACCGTGATGTTCTGCGCCGTGACGCCCAGCACCAGCCAGCGGCGCTCGTCGCCCTGCCCCACCTCGACAGTGACAAGGCGCTGGTTCGACGACAGCGGCAGCGCAGCCACGCTGCGCATCACCCCCAGCCCGCCGGCACCGCCCATCGGCGTGCGCTTGAGCAGCCACAGGGCCACCGGGATCATCGCGATGATCGCGACGAACCACATGAACGACGTGATCGCAGGCGACATCGCTCAGGCACCCTTGCTC
>NZ_JBFUCB010000034.1:0-21629 GCF_056405435.1 Rhizobacter sp. P1_G5
GTCGAGCAACAACTCGTTCTACCTCGCGTCGCGCGCGCTCACCGAGCAGCACCCGCAGGCCGTGCTCACGCTGCTCGCCGAGCTGAGCCGCGCCGATGCGTGGGTGCAGGCCAACCGCAAGGAGGCGGCGCAGCTGATTTCCGACTTCAGCGGATTGAGCCTCGCGACCACCCATTTGTTCATCTCGCGCCGCCCGGTCTCGCCGGCGGCACCGCTGACGCCGGCGATCGTCGCCGACCAGCAGCGCGTGGCCGATGCGTTCGCGCGGCTCGGCCTTCTCCCGCAGGCGGTGCGCGTCGCCGACATCGTCTGGTCTCCCACTTCGAAGTCCCTATGAAGATCCTCTGGTTCATCCCCACGCACGGCGATTCGCGCTACCTCGGCACCAGCAAGGGCGCGCGCGCCGCGACCTTCGACTATTTCAAGCAGGTCGCGATCGCGGCCGACAGCCTGGGCTACGAAGGCGTGCTGCTGCCGACCGGCCGCTCCTGCGAAGACTCGTGGGTGCTGGCCGCGAGCTTGATCGACGCGACGCGGCGCCTGAAATTCCTGGTCGCGCTGCGGCCGGGGCTGGTGCAGCCGGTGCAGTCGGCGCGCATGGCCGCGACCTTCGACCGCCTGTCGGGCGGCCGCCTGCTGGTGAACCTGGTGACCGGCGGCGATGCCGAAGAGCTGGAGGGCGACGGCCTGTTCCTGCCGCATGCGCAGCGCTATGAACTCTCGCGCGAGTTCCTGACGATCTGGCGCGACGTGCTCGCGAAGAGCCACGACAACGAAGCCGTCAGCCACGACGGCGAGCACCTGCGCGTGAAGGGCGGCAAGGTGCTGTACCCGCCGATCAACAAGCCCTACCCGCCGATCTTCTTCGGCGGTTCGTCGGAAGAAGCGCACGAGCTCGCCGCGCAGCAGCTGGACACCTACCTCACCTGGGGCGAGCCGCCGGCGGCCGTCGCGACCAAGGTGGCCGACATCCGCCAGCGCGCCGCCAAGTACGGCCGCACGCTGGAGTTCGGCATCCGCCTGCACGTGATCGTGCGCGAGACCGAGGATGAAGCCTGGCGCGCCGCGGCCGAACTGGTCTCGCACCTCGACGAAGAGACCGTCGCGCGTGCGCAGCAGAAGTTCGCGCAGATGGATTCGGTCGGCCAGCGCCGCATGGCCGAACTGAACAAGGGCAGATTCAACCCGAAGAACGTGCGCGAAGGGCTGGAGGTGTCGCCGAACCTGTGGGCCGGCGTCGGCCTGGTGCGCGGCGGGGCCGGCACCGCGCTGGTGGGCGATCCGCAGCAGGTGGCCGACCGCATCCAGGAGTACGCCGCCCTCGGGCTGGAGTACTTCATCCTCAGCGGCTACCCGCACCTGGAAGAGGCGCACCGCTTCGCCGAGCTGGTGTTCCCGCTGCTGCCGGTGAACCTGCGCGAACGGCTGGCCGGCCAGGTGCTCACCGGCCCGTTCGGCGAGATTGTCGCCAACACCTACGTGCCCAAGGTTTCGCAGAGCTGATCACCATGCCCGACTTCCGCAGCGTCGACCACGTGCAGTTGCCCATTCCCCTCGGCGGCGCCGTGCGGGCCCGCGCGTTCTACGAGGACGCGCTCGGCCTGCGCGAGGTGCGCGACCCGGAGCTCGACCGCCCCGGCACGCTGCGCTTCTCGCTCGGCTGGCAGCGGCTGGACCTGACCGAGGGCCACTACACCGGCGTCGCGCCGCAGGCCCACCTGGCGCTGCGCGTCGGCGACCTCGACACGATCGTGTTCCGCCTGCAGCGCGCCGGCGTCCGCGTCGACGAGGCGCCGCTGTTCGATGCCAGCCGTGCCTATGTCGAAGACCCGTTCGGCAACCGCCTCGAGTTGATCGAGCCCCACCACCCCGATGCGGAGACGCAGCACCATGTCACGGACATCCGGATCGCGGTTTGAAGCGGCGCGCCGGCGCCTGCTGCCCTGGCTGCTGCCGGTCGCGGTGCTGCTCGCGTGGGAGCTGTCGTCGCGCAGCGGCTGGCTGTCCACGCGCGTGCTGCCGGAGCCGCTGGCCGTCGTGAAGGCGTTCTGGTCGCTGCTGCTGTCCGGCGAGATGGCGCAGCACGTGGCCACCAGCACCGGGCGTGCGCTGGCGGGTTTCGCGATCGGCGGCGGGCTGGGCCTGCTGCTGGGGCTCGCGACCGGCTCGTGGCGCGCGGCCGAGACGCTGCTCGACTCGACGCTGCAGATGGTGCGCAACATCCCGACGCTGGCGCTGATCCCGCTCGTGATCCTGTGGTTCGGCATCGAGGAGTCGGCCAAGCTGTTCCTGGTGTCGCTGGGCGTGTTCTTCCCGGTCTACATCAACACCTTCCACGGCATCCGCTCGGTCGACAAGGGCCTGATCGAGATGGCGCGCAGCTACGGCCTGTCGGGCTGGGCGCTGTACCGGCACGTGATCCTGCCGGGCGCGCTGCCGTCGATCCTGGTCGGCGTGCGTTTCTCGCTCGGCTTCATGTGGGTGATCCTGATCGTCGCCGAGACGATCTCGGCGCAGGCCGGCATCGGCTACATGACGATGAACGCGCGCGAGTTCCTGCAGACCGACGTGGTGCTGGTCGGCATCCTGTTGTATGCGCTGCTCGGCAAGCTGGCCGATGTGCTGGCCAAGGGGTTGGAGCGCTGGTGGCTGCGCTGGAACCCCGCCTACCAGGTGGCGAAATGATGTTCAAGAGGATGGCGATGTTGCCTTCGCAGATCGAGTTCCAGGGACTGGCGTTTTTGGGTGAGTCGGCGGGTGAGTCGGCCGGCGATGCCGTCCTGCGCGAGGCGGATGTCGCCGTGCCGCGCCGCAGCGCGCCGGCCGGCATCGGCATGGGGCTGCAGCTGGACGGCTTGTCGAAGCGCTTCGGCGAACGCGAGGTGCTGTCGGGCATCGACCTGCGCGTCGACCCGGGCGAGTTCGTCGCGATCGTCGGGCGCAGCGGCTGCGGCAAGAGCACGCTGCTGCGGCTGGTGGCCGGGCTGGAAGAGGCGAGCGCCGGCGCGCTGGCGCTCGACGGGGCACCGCTTGCGCAGCACAGGAGCGACCTGCGCTTCATGTTCCAGGACGCGCGGTTGCTGCCGTGGAAGCGGGTGATCGACAACATCGCGCTCGGGTTGGATGCGGCCGACGGACGCGAGCGCGCGCTGGAGGCGCTGGCGCAGGTCGGCCTGGCCGATCGCGCGAACGACTGGCCGGCGGTGCTGTCGGGCGGGCAGCGGCAGCGCGTCGCATTGGCCCGCGCGCTGGTGCACGCACCGCGGCTGCTGCTGCTTGACGAGCCGCTCGGCGCGCTCGACGCGCTGACGCGCATCGAGATGCAGTCGCTGATCGAATCGCTGTGGAAGCGGCACGGCTTCACCGCGCTGCTGGTGACGCACGATGTGTCCGAGGCGGTCGCGCTGGCCGACCGGGTGCTGCTGATCGAGGACCACCGCGTGACGCTGGACGAGCGCATCGCGCTGCCGCGGCCGCGCTCGCGCGGCAATGCGGCGTTCGCGGCGCTGGAGGAGCGGGTGCTGCAGCGGGTGTTGCAGGTTCCGGGACGCGATGAGCCCGAACGCGTGAACTTGTCCCCGGCATCTGAATGGCGCTGGGCTGTGTAGATTGGCCCACCCCGGCGGTGGCAGGCAACTCGCGGCACACTTGGCGCCCATGTCCGCCTCCGAACCCCTGCTGATCGCCTGCCTCTGCGCCGCCTGGTGCGGCACCTGCCGCGACTACGAACCGCTGTTCGACAGCGTGCGCGCCGAGCACCCCGACGCGCAGTTCGCCTGGGTCGACATCGAGGACAACGACGAGGTGCTGGGCCCGATCGACGTCGAGAACTTCCCGACGCTGCTGATCGCCCGCGGCGACCGGCCGCTGTTCTTCGGCACCGTGCTGCCGCATGTGCAGACGTTGTCGCGCCTGGTGCAGAGCGCCGCGGAAGGCAACCTGCCCGGCGTCCGCGAGATGGGCCTCGAAGGCATGCCGGCGCGGATCCGCGCCCTCCAGTCTCATGACGTTTGAATCAGAAAGCGCATAAGAACGGAAGTTTTGATTCGTTTCCCGCGCAAGGCCGGCTGCCTACCATTCGCATCCTCCCCGCGGCTTCGTGCCGCCCACCAGGACGATTTCATGACGACGGCCCGCTTCATTCACCACTCGCTGCTCTCCCTCGCGCTCGCCGCCACGGCGGGCGTCGCTCTCGCCAAGGACATCACGCTGCTCAACGTGTCCTACGACCCGACGCGCGAGCTCTACCAGGAATACAACACCGCCTTCAGCAAGTACTGGAAGGCCAAGACCGGCGACAACGTGACGATCAAGGCCTCGCACGGCGGCTCGGGCAAGCAGGCCCGCTCGGTGATCGACGGCATCGACGCCGACGTGGTCACGCTGGCCCTCGCCTACGACATCGACGAGATCGCCGAACGCGCCAAGCTGCTGCCCACCGGCTGGCAGAAGCGCCTGCAGCACAACAGCACGCCGTACAGCTCCACCTACATCTTCCTGGTGCGCAAGGGCAACCCGAAGGGCATCAAGAACTGGGATGACCTGATCAAGCCGGGCGTCTCGGTGATCACCGCGAACCCGAAGACCTCGGGCGGCGCGCGCTGGGGCTACCTGGCCGCCTACGGCTTCGAGCTGAAGCGCAACGGCGGCAACGACGCGAAGGCCCGCGAGTTCATCTCGAAGGTCTACAAGAACGTGCCGGTGCTCGATTCGGGCGCGCGCGGTGCCACCGTGACCTTCGCCGAGCGCGGCATCGGCGACGTGCTGCTGGCCTGGGAGAACGAGGCCTACCTGTCGCTGAAGGAGTTCGGCGCCGACAAGTTCGACGTCGTCTACCCGCCGATCAGCATCCTGGCCGAGCCGCCGGTGTCGGTGGTCGACAAGGTGGTCGACAAGCGCGGCACCCGCGAGGTCGCCCAGGCTTACCTCGAGTACCTCTACACGCCGGAAGGCCAGGAGATCGCGGCGCACAACTTCTACCGCCCGATCGACCCGAAGGTCGCCGCCAAGTACGAGAAGCAGTTCCCGAAGCTGAACCTGTTCACCATCGACGACGTGTTCGGCGGCTGGACCAAGGCCCAGAAGACGCATTTCGCCGACGGCGGTGTCTTCGACCAGATCTATTCGAAGTGATTTGAAGGAATAGAGCGCAAGTAAGCGCAGGCTTCAAGTGATCGCGGCGGGCGCTTCGGCGTCCCGCCGCGAACTCGCTTGTGCAAAAAACTCATAAGGATTCGCCGATTGAGTCGTTCGCTGTTGCGGTGTCCGTCCGTAACATCGCCGGTCCGATCTGCATGGGCTGCGTCGTTGGCGGCCGAAACACCATGTCCTCACGCCTGTCCCTCCTCCTGTCCTCGGTCGGTGCCGCCGCGCTGTTCGCCTTCGCGCCCGCCCACGCAGCCGGCCCGACGCTGCTGAACGTCAGCTACGACGTCGCCCGCGAGTTCTTCAAGGACATCAACCCGGCGTTCCAGAAGTCCTGGAAGGCCGCGACCGGCGAAGACGTGGCGATCAACCAGTCGCACGGCGGATCGAGCAAGCAGGCGCGTGCCGTGCTCGACGGGCTCGAGGCCGATGTGGTGACGATGAACCAGTCGAGCGACATCGACGTGCTGGCCACCCGCGGCAAGCTGCTGCCGGAAGACTGGGCCAGGCGCCTGCCGAACAATGCGGCGCCGACCACCTCGCTCACCGTGATCCTGGTGCGCAAGGGCAACCCGAAGGGCATCAAGGACTGGGGCGACTTGGCGAAGCCGGGCACCAGCGTCGTGATCCCGAACCCGAAGATCACCGGCAACGGCCGCTACAGCTACGTGGCCGCGTGGGGCTCGGTGATCAAGGCCGGCGGCACACCGGCCCAGGCCCGCGAGCTGGTGCAGAAGATCTTCGCCAACGTGCCGGTGTTCGACGGCGGCGGTCGCGCCGCGACGACGACCTTCGCGCAACGCAACATCGGCGATGCGCTCGCGACCTTCGAATCCGAAGTGAACCTGATCAAGTCGGAGTTCGGCGACAACTTCGAGGTGGTCTACCCGAAGTCGACGATCCTGGCCGAGAACCCGGTCGCGGTGGTCGAGAAGGTGGCCGACAAGAAGGGCACGCGCAAGCAGGCCGAGGCCTACCTCAAGTTCCTGTGGACCGACGAGGCGCAGGAGATCGCCGCCAAGCACCAGCTGCGCCCGCGCAGCGCGGCCATYCTCGCGAAGTACGCGACCGATTTCCCGAAGGTCAACACCTTCACGATCGATGAGGTCTTCGGCGGCTGGACCAAGGCGCAGAAGGAGCATTTCGACGACGGCGCGATCTACGACCAGATCCTCGCCGCCGCGAAGAAGTAAGCGCCTTCCGTGCTGTTCACCCGCACCCTGCTGAAGCGGCACAGCGTGCTGCCGGGCTTCGACCTGGCGCTCGGCTTCACGCTGCTGTACCTGAGCTTCATCGTGCTGCTGCCGCTGTCGGCGGCCTTCCTGAAGACGGCCACGATGACCTGGCCGGCGTTCTGGGACGCCGTCACCGCGCCGCGCGTGCTCGCGTCGTACCGGCTCACCTTCGGCGCATCGTTCGCCGCCGCGCTGATGAACTCGGTGTTCGGGCTCGTCGTCGCGTGGGTGCTGGTGCGCTACGAGTTCCCGTTCAAGCGGCTGATCGATGCGCTGGTCGACCTGCCGTTCGCGCTGCCGACCGCGGTGGCCGGCATCGCGCTGACGGCGCTGTACGCGCAGAACGGCTGGATCGGCCGCTACCTGCCGTTCAAGGTGAGCTTCACGCCGCTCGGCGTGTTCGTGGCCCTCACCTTCATCGGCCTGCCCTTCGTCGTGCGCACGCTGCAGCCGGTGCTCGAAGACCTGCACAAGGAGATCGAGGAGGCCGCGGCCACGCTCGGCGCCTCGCGGCTGCAGACCTTCACGAAGGTGATCTTCCCGATCATCTCGCCGGCGCTGCTCACCGGCTTCGCGCTCGCGTTCGCGCGGGCGCTCGGTGAATACGGCTCGGTGATCTTCATCGCCGGCAACATGCCGCTGATCAGCGAGATCACGCCGCTCTTGATCATCACGAAGCTGGAGCAGTACGACTACACCGGTGCCACCGCGATCGCGGTCGTGATGCTGGTCAGCGCGTTCGCGCTGCTGCTGGCGATCAACGCATTGCAGGCCTGGACGAGAGCGAGGCAGGGACGATGAGCACGGCCGCGATTCCCCGCGACGCCGCGAGCGCGGCCGAGGCCCCGCGCCATCTGCAATCCGCCACCACCGAGCCGGCGTGGGTCAAGTGGACGCTGATCGGCATCGCGCTCGCGTTCCTGACGCTGTTCCTGTTCGTGCCGCTCGCGATCGTGTTCGCCGAGGCGTTCAAGAAGGGCGTCGGCGTCTACTTCGCCGCCATCACCGACCCCGATGCGCTGTCGGCGATCAAGCTGACGCTGATTGCCGCCGGCATCTCGGTGCCGATGAACCTGGTGTTCGGCATCGCCGCCGCCTGGTGCATCGCGAAGTTCGAGTTCCGCGGCAAGAACGTGCTGCTCACGCTGATCGACCTGCCGTTCTCGGTCAGCCCGGTCATCTCGGGCCTGATCTACGTGTTGCTGTTCGGCCTGCAGGGCTGGTGGGGCGAGTGGCTGCGCGACCACGACCTGAAGGTCATCTTCGCGGTGCCGGGCATCGTGCTCGCGACCGTGTTCGTGACCTTCCCGTTCGTCGCGCGCGAACTGATCCCGCTGATGCAGGCGCAGGGCACCGAGCAGGAAGAGGCAGCGCGCGTGCTGGGGGCCAACGGCTGGCAGATCTTCCGGCGCATCACGCTGCCGAACGTCAAGTGGGCGCTGCTGTACGGCGTGATCCTGTGCAATGCGCGCGCGATGGGCGAGTTCGGCGCGGTCAGCGTCGTGTCGGGCCACATCCGCGGGCAGACCAACACGATGCCGCTGCACATCGAGATCCTCTACAACGAGTACCAGTTCGCCGCGGCGTTCGCGGTCGCGTCGCTGCTGGCCGGCCTGGCGCTGGTGACGCTGGTGTTGAAGTACCTGGTCGAGCGCCGTGTGCGCGAGCAGAAGAAGGCGGCCGAGGGCCGCTCGGAATGAGGTTTCCAGAATGAGCATCGAAGTCCGCAACCTGAAGAAGAGCTTCGGCAAGACCGTCGTCTGCGACAACCTGAACCTGGACATCCCGGCCGGCGAACTGGTGGCGCTGCTCGGGCCCTCGGGCTCGGGCAAGACCTCGCTGCTGCGCATCATCGCGGGGCTCGAGGTGCCCGACAGCGGCACCGTGCTGTTCCACGGCGAGGACGCGACGAACACCGACGTGCGCGAGCGCCAGGTCGGCTTCGTGTTCCAGCACTACGCCCTCTTCGGCCACATGACGATCTTCGAGAACGTCGCGTTCGGGCTGCGCGTGCGGCCGAAGGCGACGCGACCGAGCGATGCCGCGATCAAGGCCAAGGTGACCGACCTGCTGAAGCTGGTGCAGCTCGACTGGATCGCCGATCGCTACCCGCACCAGCTGTCGGGCGGCCAGCGCCAGCGCATCGCGCTCGCGCGCGCGCTGGCGGTGGAGCCGAAGGTGCTGCTGCTCGACGAGCCGTTCGGTGCGCTCGATGCCAAGGTGCGCAAGGAACTGCGCCGCTGGCTGCGCCGGCTGCACGACGAGATGCACGTGACGAGCGTGTTCGTCACGCACGACCAGGAAGAGGCGATGGAGGTGGCCGACCGCATCGTCGTGATGAACCAGGGCCGCATCGAGCAGGACGGCCCGCCGGACGAGGTGTACGACCACCCGGCCAGCCCGTTCGTGCTGCAGTTCCTCGGCGACGTGAACCTGTTCCACGGCCGCTTCGGGCGCAGCGGCGCGGGCACGGCGGCCGAGGACGTGAGCTACGTGCGGCCGCACGAGCTGCAGATCCTCGGCTCGGCAGAGGACGGCACGCTGGCGGTGACGCTGTCGCAGGCGCTGACGGTCGGGCCGAACACGCGGCTGGAGTTCAAGCGCGAGGACGACGGCAGCTATGTCGACGTGGAACTGCCGCGCTCGGAGTACCAGGGGCTGCGCGAGAAGCTGCAGCTGGCGACCGGCTCACGCGTGCATCTGAAGCCGCGGCGAGTGCAGCGGTTCGCGAATGACGAACTGCCCGACCCCGCGGCGATGATCTGAGCTCCCCGTTCGGACTGAGCCTGTCGAAGGCCAGCGCAGTCAACGAGCCCGACTATTCCTCGACCGCTTCCCCGTTCAACGACCGTTCCACCGTCTCCCGCGTCAGCGTCGGCGCGAACGCCTCGATGAACGAGTAGACATACCCGCGCAGCCACGTTCYGCGCCGCACCGCGAGCCGCGTCAGGTTCACCGCGAACAGATCCCGCGCGTCGATCGCACGCAGCTGGCGGTCGCGTTCCGGGTCGAACGCGATCGACGCGACGATGCCCACGCCCATGCCGAGCTCGGCATAGGTCTTGATCACGTCGGCATCCATCGCGGTCAGCACCACGCTCGGCTTCAAGCCCTCGGCGGCGAAGGCCTCGTCGATGTGGGTGCGGCCGGTGTAGCCGACGTCGTAGGTGATGATCGGGTAGCGCGCCAGGCGCTGCAGCGTCAGCGGCCCCTCCTGCTTCAGCAGGTCATGGCCGATCGGCACCACCACGCTGTGCGTCCAGCGGTAGCACGGCAGCGCCACCAGCTGCTCGTAGCCGGCCAGCGCCTCGGTCGCGATGCCGATGTCGGCCTCGCCGGACAGCAGCATCTCGGCCACCTGCTTCGGCGACCCCTGGTGCAGGTTCAGCGTGACCTGCGGATACAGCTGGCGGAAGTCGCGCACGACGGCCGGCAGTGCGTAGCGGGCCTGCGAATGGGTCGCGGCGATCGACAGCCGGCCGCTGGTCTGCGCGCTGAACTCGTCGCCGGCGCGGCGCAGGTTCTCGGCATCCAGCAGCAGCCGCTCGACGATCGGCAGCACCGCCTCGCCGGGCGGCGTGAGGCCGGTGAGCCGCTTGCCGGCGCGCACGAAGATCTCGATGCCGAGCTCGTCCTCGAGCTCGCGGATCTGCCGGCTGATGCCGGGCTGGGATGTGTGGAGCACCGCGGCAACCTCGGTCAGGTTGAAGCCGCAGCGCACGGTCTCGCGGACAGACCGCAGTTGCTGGAAATTCATTCGCGTGGGCGCGGCCGCGGGGGTGGCGCGGCGTGCGCATGAGTAGGTGCGTGATTCTGCTGAGCAGTCCTGCGGCCTACAACGAATGTTTGCTTATGACCATATTCGTGTGGGATCAGGACAGCAGCTGCTTGCGCGCCCGGTGCAGCCGCACGAACAGGTTGTCCTCGGTGATCGCCAGTGCCGCACACACCTGCTCGGTCGGCTGGTCGTGCAGCACGCGCAACCGCATCACGTCGCGCAGCCCGGTCGGCAGGGCCTCGATGCGCGCCAGCATCCGGTCGAGCTGCTGGCGCTGCTCGGCGACCTCGTCGGGGCGCGGCTGCGGGCATTCCACCGCGGCGGCGCCGACCGCCTCGCCGTCGTCGTCCAGCCACTGGGCGTCCAGGCTGTCGTGGCCGGCGCGCTGGCGCACCAGGTCGACGATCTTGTTCTTCAGCACCGCCGTCAGCCACGAGCGCAGCGCGGCCCGCCCGCCGAAGCTCGCACGGCCGGTGAGCACGGCCTCGAACACGTCGTGCACCACGTCCTCGGCCAGCATCGGGTCGTGCAGCTTGCGCTGCGCGAAGCGCACCAGGTAGCCGCGGTGCGCCACCACCTCGGGCCAGGACAGGGCTGCCGGCATGAAGGCGGTCGATGCGGAAGCGGCGGCGGTGGCTTGCATGGTGGGCTCCTGGGATCGGTGGTTGTCGATGGAGTGACTGTCGCCACCGCACCTCGCGCGCCCATCGCCGAACATCACAGGAAGATCACATTTGCCTCAGGACGCGGTGGTCCCGCCCTGTAAGAAGCTTCCCGGCCCGCACGACAATCCCCCCATGCCAGCCACCATCCTCGTCGCCGAAGACCAGACCGACATCCGCGATCTGATCGTGCTGAACCTCAGCAATTCGGGTTATGCGGTGACCGCGGTGGCCGACGGCGTCGCGGCGCTGGCCAGCCAGAACGAGCAGGCGAGCGACCTGCTGATCCTCGACCTGATGATGCCGGGCCTGGACGGCCTGGAGGTCTGCAAGGCGCTGCGTGCGCGCGGCCGCAGCACGCCGATCCTGATGCTCACCGCCAAGGCGACCGAGCTCGACCGGGTGCTCGGGCTGGAGCTGGGCGCCGACGACTACCTGACGAAGCCGTTCTCGCTGGCCGAGCTGCTGGCGCGCGTGAAGGCGCTGCTGCGCCGTGCCGACCTGCTGCGCGCCGCGCAGGCCGGCGCGCAGGCGCAGGCCAGCACGCTGCGCAACGGCGACCTGGAGATCCTGCCGACCAAGCGCCAGGTGCGCTACCGCGGCGACGAGATCGACTTCACCGCGCTCGAGTTCGACCTGCTGCTGCACTTCGCGAGCCACCCGGGGCATGTGTTCTCGCGCGGGCAGCTGCTGAATGCCGTGTGGGGCTACACGCACGACGGCTACGAGCACACCGTCACCACGCACATCAACCGGCTGCGCGCCAAACTCGAGGCCGATCCGATGCGCCCGCAGCTGATCCTCACGGTGCGCGGCGCCGGCTACAAGATGCGCGAGGCGCCGCGGTAAATGAGCGTTCGCCTCAAGATCGCGCTGACCATCCTCGCGACCGGCCTGGTCACCGCGCTCGCGGTGATCGCCACCGTCGCCTTCGCGTTCCAGCGCTTCGAGCACGAGACCACCTACCAGCGCGCGACGCTGTTCCTCGGCCGGGTCGTCGCGATGTACGACAACCTGTTCGAGATGCGCGAACTGCATCCACAGGACTTCGACGGCTTCCTGAAGAACCTGGTGCTGTTCGAGCCCGACACCCAGCTCTACCTGCTCGACGTGCAGGGCACCGTGCTCGCGAGCACCGGCTCGGCGAAGCTCGCGCCGGGCTTTCGCGTCGCGATCGATCCGGTGCGACAGGCGGTGTCGTCGCAGGCCTCGTCGTACGTGATGGGCGACGACCCCGAGCGCATGGACGCCGATGCGGTGATCGCCGCGCGGCCGATCCGCCGCCCGCTGATCCGCAGCGGCGACAACCTCGCCGGCTACCTGTACCTGGTGGCGCACAAGGCCGACCTGCCGGCCGACCGCTGGCAGGTGCTGAGCGCGAGCCTCGCGCGGCCGGCGCTCGGGCTGATCGCCGGCATCGTGATGGTGACGACGCTGCTCGCGGCGATGGTCATCGCCTCGGTGACGCGCCCGCTGCGGCGGCTGACCGATGCGGTCGCGATGCTGTCCGAGAAAGGCCTGCAGCACGGCGCGGCCGATGCGCAGCCGCTGCTGCCGCCGGCCACCGCCGACGAGTTCGGGCAGCTGACGCGTGCGTTCGGCGCGATGCTCGCGACACTGCAGCGGCAGTGGAACGCGTTGAGCCGGCTCGATCATTTCCGGCGCGAGGCGGTCAGCAACCTGTCGCACGACCTGCGCTCGCCGCTGACCGCGACCGATGCCTGCCTGGAGACGCTGGAGGCGCGCTGGGCCGGCGATGCGGCACGCACCGAAGACCGCCGGCTGGTGGAGGTGGCGCTGCGCAACACGCGCAATGCGTCGCGCCTGGTGAAGGCGCTCGGCGACCTCGCGACGCTCGACGAGCCGAGCTTCCAGCTGCGCGCCGAGCAGGTCGACCTGCGCGAGCTGCTCAACGACATCGAGATGCGCTTCGCCGAGCGCGCGGCGCAGTCGGGCGTCGAGCTGCGGGCCGAACTGGGCGAGGCGCCGGTGCCGGCCCAGGTCGACGTCGAGCTGTTCGAGCGCGCGATCGCGAACCTGGTCGACAACGCGCTGAAGTTCTGCGGCCGCGGCTGCCGCGTGACGCTCGCGGCCGCCCGCGCCGGCACGCAGGCCGAGGTCAGCATCAGCGACACCGGCCCGGGCATCCCGGCCACCGACCTGCCGCATCTGTTCGATCGCTTCTACCAGGCGCGCACCAATGTGGCACCCGCCACCGGCGAAGGCGGCAGGGGCCTCGGGCTCGCGATCGTGAAGCGCATCACGGAGCTGCATGGCGGCGACGTGGCCGTGGAGAGCCCTTCCGGGCAGGGCACGCGCGTGATCCTGCGCATCCCGTTGCTGCGGGACAGCGCTGCCCTGTAACGGTGCAGGAAAACACCTAGTGCGTGCGTGGGGGCCTGCTCCCAAAATCCGCCCACTCGCGGCCGACATCCCCGGATGACCGGCTGGGCGGGGGACTGAGGAGACAGACACAACGCATCCGAGGGTCGCGTCAAGAACGCGTTCAAGGCTGCGACACACCGACAGGCCGGCGCTCCAGAGAGCGACCGGACCGATGACAAAATGCGAAGGGCGCCAGGTGATCCTGGCGCCCTTTCCCATTCTGGATTCCCTGTCTTCCCCGTCCCTGCATGCTCGATCTCGTCACGGTCACCCTCGCCTCCCTGTTCGCGGGCTTCATCGATGCCATCGTCGGCGGCGGCGGGTTGATCCTGGTGCCGGCGCTGTTCAGCGTCTACCCGAGCGCCGCGCCGGCCACGCTGCTGGGCACCAACAAGGGTGCGGGCGTCTGGGGCACCGGCTGGGCGACCGCGCAGTTCGCGAAGCGCGTGCAGCTGCAGTGGAGCGCGCTGCTGCCGGCGGCGGGGGCGGCACTGATCGGCGGGCTGGGCGGTGCGTGGACCGTCACGCTGGTCAGCGCCGACGGCCTGCGCAAGGCGCTGCCGCTGATCCTGATCGGCGTGCTGGCGTACACGCTGGCGCGCAAGGACATGGGCCGCACGCACGCACCGCTGCACAGCGGGCGCACGCAGGCGCTGGTGGCCAGCGGCATCGGCCTGGTGATCGGCTTCTACGACGGCTTCTTCGGCCCCGGCACCGGCAGCTTCTTCGTGTTCCTGTTCGTGCGCTTGCTCGGCTACGACTTCCTGAACGCGAGCGCGAGCGCGAAGCTGCTGAACACCGCGACCAACCTGGCCGCGCTCGCGCTGTTCGCGATCAAGGGCCATGTGTGGTGGCACATCGCGCTGACGATGGCGGTGGCCAACGTGATCGGCAGCCTGCTCGGCACGCGGCTCGCGCTGAAGCACGGTGCGGGCTTCGTGCGCGGGGTGTTCATCGCGGTGGTGTCGGCGCTGATCCTCAAGACGGGGTGGGATGCGTTCCTGAAATAGGGACTGAAATCGAAAAGCGGGCGGATTTCCCACCCTGTTCGACGGATCGCCGCCGGGTCGGCTGCGTAGCATCGACCGTGAAGAACTGCTTTGACCCGGATTTCGCCATGCCCCCCATCGATCCCAAGCTGCGTTCGCTGAACATCGACGTGCCCGCCCAGCCGGAAGCGCTGGTGAAGTTGTCCCTGCTGCTCGCCGAGGACGACGTGAACCTGCAGGCGCTCGCCCGCCTGATCGAGAGCGACATGGCGCTCGCATCGGCCGTGCTGAAGGCGGTGAACTCGTCGCTGTACGGGCTGAAGGGGCGCGTGCAAAGCGTGCAGCAGGCCGTCACCTACCTCGGCACGCGCGAAGTCGCGGCCGTCACCTTCGAGATGGGCCTGCGCGCGGTGTTCCCGCCGGCGCCCGAACTGGAGCCGCTGTGGCAGCGCGCCAGCGTGCGCGGCCTGCTGATGGGTCGCATCGGCCAGGTGCTGAGCGTCGATCCGTGGGGCGCGCATTCGGCCGGGCTGTTCGAGGAATGCGGCAAGGCGGTGCTGTTCAAGCATTCGCAAGCCATCTACCAGCCGATGCTCGCGTCGGCCGCCGACGACACCGAGCTGATGTACCTGGAGCACCAGGCCTTCGGGGTCAGCCACGACCTGCTCGGCGCGGCGCTGTGCGAGAGCTGGGGCCTGGCTGCCGCGGCCGTCGCCAGCGTGCGCCATCATGTGACGGTGAACGCGACGCGCGAGCTGCCGCCGCAGGTGCCGCGGCGCTCGATCTGCGCGCTGTCGGCGCTGGCGAATGCGCTGATGACCGACCCGGATTCGCTCGAGGAAGTGGCGCGCGCGGTGGCGCCGCAGGCTTTGCTGGACGAGACGCTGGTGCTGCGCGGCGCCCGGAAAGTCAAACAGCAGATCGAGGACGCAGAAGCCCGCTAGAGGAATGACGACCCCTGGGTCGACGGGTACGTCGACCGATCCCCCAAGGGGATGCGGGCCGGCTTGGGGCGGCCCGGCGCTCGGCCCGCAGGCGCTCACACGCGCCGCGTCGTCTCCCGCACGATCAGCTCCAGCGGCGGCACCTGCACCTCTTCGGCGGTGTGGCCGAGCATGCCGAGCAGCGCGTGCGCGGCAAACAGACCCATCTCGTAGATCGGCTGGCGCACCGTCGTGATCGGTGGCGTCAGGTAGGCCGCGGCCGGCAGGTCGTCGACACCGACCAGCGACACGTCGTCCGGCACGCGGATGCCGCGGCGGTACAGCACCACCCGCGCGCCGAACRCCGACTGGTCGTTCGCGCAGAACACCGCGGTGAACGAGCGCCCGCCGTCGAGCAGCCGCGTCATCGCGAACAGGCCGCCCGGCTCGGTGAAGTCGCCCTGCACCACCAGCTCGGGATCGGGCGTCAGCCCCGCCTCTTCGTGCGCCTGCAGGTAGCCCTGGTAGCGGTCCTTCGCGTCGTCGTGGTCGCGCACGCCGGCGATGTGGGCGATGCGCCGGTGCCCGAGCGAGATCAGGTGGCGCGTGGCCAGGTAGCCGCCGCGCACCTGGTCGAGCTTGATCGCGATGATGTTGTGGCTGTCGAGGTGGCGGCCGGTCACGACGATCGGCTGGTGGCGCGCGAACTCGACGATCTGCGCGTCGTCCATGTGGCCGGTCAGGATCACGACGCCGTCGATGCGGCGCGTCATCAGCAGCCGCACCCGCTCGGCTTCTTCGCGCGCATCCCAGTGGCCGCTGACGATGATCGGCGCATAGCCGCTGCCCAGCAGCCCGGTCTCGATGCCCTTCATCGCCCGCGTGTAGAACGGGCTCTCGATGTCCTGCGCCAGGATGCCGATGGTCATCGTGGTGCCGGTCTTCAGGCTGCGCGCGAACAGGTTGGGCTTGAAATCGAGCTTGCTGATGGCGGTTTCAACCGCCTGCCGCTTGTCGGAGGTGACACGGGCAGTGCCGTTCAGGATGCGCGACACCGTGCTGGGCGAGACCCCGGCCTCGCGCGCCACGTCGAGCAGGGTCACGGCAGCCGGCACAGTCAGGGGCGAACGTACGATCGGACGGGTCACGGTGGGCTGTGGCGAGAGGGCGATTCGCGATTTTGCATGGGGTTTCAAGTATGGCAACGTTTTCAGAGCCTTGCCCAAACCAGATGGCACCATGAGCGGGATCGATGGCCCGCCTCCGGGAGGCTCAAATGTGTGCTGGCGCAACGGACGATGGCCGAAGCGCCAGCTGCAAATGGCGCCAATGCTGGCTTGCAGCGCCATTGTGAAACCGGGAACACGGGCGCGGCACGGCGCGCCACCTCGGGGATTTCCCCAATCTCGAACGTCTTGACCGATGGTGTCGTGACGTTTCTAATTCGCTTCGATCTGAAATCGATTTCAGAAATGACGGCAGATTCAGGGGATCAGAACTGTCCGAATTCCCCACAGGGTGAGTCCGGAGAGGACTTTCCCTCATTGGTATGTCAGCCCGGGTTTTGTCGATTGACACCCAGGCGCGTCGCCGCTGAAATCGTTTGCAGAAGTGAAATCGATTTCAGCCGAGCCGATCTGGCCGAAGTTCGACCCCGTGTCAGGCACGAGCCTGTACAAAAGCCGACGGAGCAAAGGCAGCCCGCCCGGCGTCCACAAAGACCTTAGGAGACCCGACGTGACACGACTGATGAAACCCCTGCTGCTGTGCGCAGCGCTGGCGATGGCCGGAGCCGTTTCGGCGCAGACCACGACGACGCTGACGGTGGCGTCCTTCCCGAGCTTCGACCTGGCCGTCAAGGCCGCGATCCCGCTCTACAAGAAGCTGCACCCCGAGGTCGAGATCAAGCTGACCAGCCTGGCCTTCGGCGACCACCACACCGCGATGACGACGGCGCTGGCCACCGGCGCGAACGTGCCGGACGTGATGGCGGTGGAAGTCGGCTTCATCGGCAAGTTCGCCGAATCGGGCGGCCTGGAGGACCTGGGCAAGGCGCCGTACAACGGCCTGCAGTACCAGTCGAAGATCGCCAAGTTCACCGTGCCGCAGGGCATGAGCGGCAGCGGCGCGCTGGCCGCGATGCCGGCCGACATCGGCCCGGGCGCCCTCTTCTACCGCAAGGACCTGCTCGACAAGGCCGGCGTCAGCGAGGCTGACCTGACCAAGAGCTGGGAGTCGTACATCGAATCGGGCAAGAAGGTGAAGGCCGCGACCGGCGCCTACCTGCTCGCCAACGCGGTGGACATCAAGGACATCTACATCCGCTCCGGCCTGAAGGACGGCGAGGGCATCTTCTTCGACAAGAAGGGCACGCCGCTGATCAACACGCCGCGCTTCCAGAAGGGCTTCGAGCTCGCCAAGGCGGCCCGCACCGCCGGCATCGACGCCAAGATCGCCGCCTGGTCCAACGAGTGGAGCGAAGGCTTCAAGCGCGACAAGGTGGCCTCGCAGATGATGGGGGCCTGGCTGGCCGGCCACCTGTCGAACTGGCTGGCGCCGGAGTCCAAGGGCAAGTGGCGTTCGGCGCAGCTGCCCAACGGCGCGTTCGCCTCGTGGGGCGGCTCGTTCTACGCGATCCCGAAGAAGGCGGCGAACAAGGCCGCGGCCTGGGACTTCATCAAGTTCATGAGCCTGGACAAGGGCATGCAGATCGAGGCCTTCCGCAGCCTGGACGCGTTCCCGTCGCTGATCGAGGCGCAGAGCGATCCCTTCCTCGACCAGCCGATCGAGTACCTGGGCGGCCAGAAGGCGCGCCAGCTGTGGAAGGTGTCGGCCGACAAGATCAAGGCGATCGCCGTCGACAAGTACGACCCGGTGGCCAACGATGTCGTGAATGCCGAGCTGGACAAGGTGCTCGAGCAGAACAAGGACATCAAGACCGCCCTGGCGGACGCACAGGAGCAGGTCAAGAAGCGCGTGCGCCGCTGACCCGCTGCGTCTGACTCACGTCTGATCTTCCGCTGAACGACCGGGCACGGCGCGCGCCGCCCTRCCCGGTCTGCACCCGACACCATGCAGGCCATGCCCAAACCCACGGTCCCGGCGACCCCGGACCCGACGACGCCGCTCGCTGCGCAGCCCGGCACGCGCAAGCGCCGCCGCAGCTTCCGCGACATCGCGCCGTACGTGTTCATCAGCCCGTTCTTTATCCTGTTCCTGGTGTTCGGGCTGTTCCCGCTGCTGTTCTCGATCTTCATGTCGTTCCACCGCTGGGAGCCGGCGGCCGGGCTGGAGGCGATGCAGTGGGTGGGCCTGGAGAACTACATCTACGTCGTCACCAACGACGACTGGTTCCGCAAGTCGCTCTACAACACGGTGTGGATGGCGATCGTGTCGGGCGTGCCGCAGCACCTGGTGGCGCTGCCGCTGGCGTTCTTCCTGCACACCGCGTTCGGCCGCTGGCGCAACGCGGTGGTCGGCGCGTACTTCCTGCCGTTCATCACGTCGACGGTGGCGATCTCGCTGGTGTTCTCGTCGCTGTTCTCGCGCGACTACGGCGTGGTCAACGCGGCGCTGGGCGCGATGTCGCAGGTGCCGGTGATCGGCTGGCTGTTCCCGGCGCAGAACATCGACTGGGGGCAGCCGTACTACACGAAGTGGATGATCTCGTTCGTCGTGTGGTGGCGCTATGTCGGCTTCAACACCGTGCTGTACCTGTCGGCGATCCAGACGATCCCGAAGGACCTGTTCGAGGCCGCGACGATGGACGGCGCGAAGGCCTGGCAGCAGTTCCGCTACGTGACGCTGCCGATGCTCAAGCCGATGATCTTCTTCGCGGTCACGCTGACCATCATCGGCAACCTGCAGCTGTTCGAGGAGCCCTTCATCCTGACCGGCGGCACCGGCGGCCTGGACCAGGCCGGCAAGACGGCGGCGATGCACATGTACGCGACCGCCTTCATCGACAACGATTTCGGTACTGCGTCGAGCATCGCGTGGCTGCTGTTCATGGTGATCGCGGTCGTCACCTGGGCCAACAACCGCCTGCTGGGCGAGAAGAAGGCCTGACGCGATGAGCTCGACTTCCATCCGCTTCGCCAACCCGGCCACCGCTGCGAGCGCCTATGCCATCGTGCTCGGCGGTGCGCTGCTGATGCTGGCGCCGTTCTACTTCATGTTCGTGTTCGCGACGCATTCGAACCGCGAGATCCTGTCGGTGCCGCCGCCGCTGTGGTTCGGCGATGCCTTCATCGACAACCTGAAGCTGCTGCTCGACCGCCTGCCGTTCTTCTGGCGCAACCTCAGCTGGAGCCTGTACATCGCCGTCGCGGTCACTGCGCTGAACCTGCTGTTCTGCTCGCTGGCCGGCTTCGCGTTCGCGATGTACGACTTCAGGCACAAGGACCGGTTGTTCGCCTTCGTGATGGCGACGCTGCTGTTGCCGAGCTTCGTCGGGATGATCCCGACGGCGCTGACGATGAGCTGGCTGGGCTGGCTGAACCAGCCGAAGGCGCTGATCGTGCCGGCGGCCTGCGGGGCGCTGGGCATCTTCATGATGCGGCAGTACATCGGCTCGGCGATTCCGCGCGACCTGGTCGATGCCGCGCGCATCGACGGCTGCGGCGAGTTCGGCATCTACCTGCGCATCATCGTGCCGCTGATCGGCCCGGCGCTGGGCACGCTCGGCCTGGTCACCTTCATCGGTGCGTGGAACAACTTCCTCGGGCCGCTGATCGTGATGCGCGACATGGAGATGTTCACCGTGCCGCTCGCGCTGCGTTCGCTGCAGGGCACCGGCCAGACGCCGTGGGGCGCGATCTGCGCCGGCTCGTCGATCGCGGTGCTGCCGCTGCTCGTGATGTTCGTGTTGGCCTCGCGCCGGCTGATCGAAGGGCTGACCGCCGGTGCGGTCAAGGCCTGACCTGTTTCATCTCAAGGATTCCGACCCGTGACCGACCCGAAATTTCCCCGCGGCTTCGCGTGGGGCGTTGCCACCAGCGCCTACCAGATCGAAGGTGCGGCCCGTGAGGACGGCCGCGGCCCGTCGATCTGGGACACGTTCTCGCACACGCCGGGCAAGACCTTCGAGGGCCACACCGGCGACGTCGCCTGCGACCACTACCACCGCTGGTCCGACGACGTCGAGCTGATCGCCGGCCTGGGCGTCGACAGCTACCGCTTCTCGATCGCGTGGCCGCGCGTGCAGCCGCTCGGCCATGGCGCCTGGAACGACAAGGGCCTGGCGTTCTACGACCGGCTGGTCGACCGGCTGCTCGAGCGCGGCATCGCGCCGCACGCGACGCTGTACCACTGGGACCTGCCGCAGGGGCTGCAGGATCTAGGTGGCTGGGGCTCGCGCGACACCGCGTACCGCTTCGCCGAGTACGCCGAGGTGATGGGCCGCCGGCTGGGCGACCGGGTGGCGAGCATCGCCACGCACAACGAGCCGTGGTGCACCGCCTTCCTCGGCAACGGCAACGGCCAGTTCGCACCGGGCTTCAAGGACCCGCAGCTGACGGTGCAGGTCGCGCACCACCTGCTGCTGTCGCACGGCCTCGCGCTGCAGGCGATGCGCGCGGCCGGCGTGAAGGCGCCGCTGGGCATCGTGCTGAACCAGTCGCCGGCGACGCCCGCCACCGGCAGCGCGACCGACATCGCACTCGCCGAGCGCGAGTACGCGACCTTCGTGCGCTGGTACATGGACCCGATCTTCCTGAAGCGCTACCCGACGGCCCCCGGTGTGCACCTGTACCCGGTCACTCATGAAAACGATTTCGACGTGATCGCGCAGAAGCTCGATTTCCTCGGCGTCAACTACTACACGCGGATCTGGGCCTCGAGCGAGGACCCGCCGCGCCCGGCGCCGAAGCTGCGTGGCGAGAGCGACATGGGCTGGGAGAACTACCCGCAGGGGTTGACCGAGCTGCTGGTGAAGATCCACGGCGACTACCCGTTGCCGCCGGTGTGGATCACCGAGAACGGCACGGCCTGCGCGGACCGGCTGGTGGAAGGCAAGGTGGCCGACCCGCAGCGCATCGACTACCTGAGCAGCCACCTGGGGGCGGTGCGCGATGCGATCGCCCAGGGCGTGGACGTGCGCGGCTTCTTCTACTGGAGCCTGCTCGACAACTACGAGTGGAACTCCGGCTACGCGAAGCGCTTCGGGCTGGTGCACGTCGACTACGCGACGCAGCAGCGCACGCTGAAGGACAGCGCCCATTGGTACCGCGAGTTCATCGCGCGGTCTCGGAGTGGGGGGTGAGATGACGGCGTTCGATCTTTCGAGCGGCAAAGGCGCATGTGCGGAGACGACAGCGGACTTCGTCGAACACGCTCCGACCGGCGGCTGCGGCTGGGGGTATGGCCGGGAGGCGATTTCTGGGGCGACGAGAAGTGCGGCATTTGGCGGTGGCGTGCGCAGCACGCTTCGTGAACTGACTCATCGCCACTGTTTGACCACAGCGAACGAAGTGAGCGGAGGGAGTTTGGCGATGCACCGCCAAATGCCGCAC
>NZ_JBFUCB010000035.1:0-21393 GCF_056405435.1 Rhizobacter sp. P1_G5
GCCCGACATCGTGAGCGTCGCCGCCTGGTTGCCGCTGTTCGTGAAGGTGACCGTGCCGCTACCCGCCGCACCGCCCTTCTGTGCCGTCAGGCCAGCGGCGCCATTGCCGGTCACCGCGATCACCGATTGCAGGCCCGTGCCGTTCAGCGCGGCAGACAGCGTCCCCGCTCCGGTGCCGATGCTCACGCTGCCGCTGCGCGCTGCATTCGCCGTCGGCTGGAAGCRCACGGTGACCGTGCACGTGCCACCCACCGGCAGTGAACTGCCGCAGGTCGTCGAGACGAAGCCGAAGTCGGTACCGCCGACCGAAGAGACAGTCGGCACTGTCACGCTCAACGGGCCGACACCGGTGTTGGCGAGCGTCGACGTCAGCGTCGGCGCACTACCCACGGCCACGCTGCCGAAGTCCACAGCACTCAGGCTGCCAGACTGCGCCTGACCGGTCCCCAACAGCACGGCCGATCTCACACCCAGCTCGGTGTTGACGTTCAACCCGCCGCTGCGCGCACCGGCCGCTGCCGGCGTGAAACTCACGGTCACCGTGCACGAGGCACCGGCCGCCAGGCTCGTGCCGCAGCTCGTGCCCGAGAAACTGAACTCGCTGCCCGAGGCCGACGCCACCGCCGCTGCCGTCGGAACCGTCACGCCGATCAGCGTGCCACCGGTGTTGGTCAGTGTCGCGGTGCCGCTGCTCGTCTGCCCGACCTGCGTGGTCGGGAAGGACGGCGCGCTCACCGTGGCCGCCGGTGCCGTGCCGCGCGTGGCGGTCGCCCCCGGCGCCGTGCCGGCGCTCGCGCCGACGCTCGCCAGGCTGTTCGGTGCCGTCCGCAGCTGCGTCGCGCTTTCCACGCGACCCAGGAACCAGCGGTCATCGCCGATGTCGTCATCGCGGTACAGGTGGGTCGCCGTCTCGCTGATGACTTGTGCCACACCACCGGCCGCCGTGCCGCTGATGGTCGTCGTCACCACCTTCGGGTCGCCGGTCTCGTTGAACGAGCTCGTCACCGTCGTGACCGGCATCGCGTCGCCGTTCAACTCCTTGGCCGCCTTGATGCTCTTGTAGGGATAGGGGCGCTGCAGCCTGACGCTGGCCGGTACAAGGCAAGGCGCCGTGACGGTTGCAGCGGCCTCGGCGCTCGGCGATGCGGACTTCTCGCAATAGATGTTCGTCGCGTCGCTCAGCAACACCGGCGAGCTTGCATCCAGCGCTCCGCGCCAGGTCTTCACGCGCGCTGGCGAGCCGATGTAGGGGTGCATGTGCAGCACCTCGCTGGATTGCGAGAGCGTGCTGCCATCGGGCACCGGCCGCTGGCTGCGCACTTCACGGAAGCTGCGTGCGCCGCGCCCGTCATGGGCGCCCTTGGCGCCGCTGTAGCGGAACTCTTCGCGCAGCTTGCCGCTTCCGGTGCCGCTGTCGCGCTCGCTGCTGGCAATGACATAGCTCGCGTTCGTCACGTCGAACAGCGGGTACACCGCTGCGTTCGGGCCACCCCGGTCGTTGAGGTAGCGGTTGCCGAGCGCGCCGCTGGCCGGGTTGGCCATCGACACCCAGGTCAGCATCGTCTTCAGGCCCTGCGGCGAGGTCGCACCGACCAGCAGGTCCGGCGGCAGCGACGAGCCGGTCTTCACATAGAGCTGGTTGCTGCTGCCGTCGCCCGGCGATGCGGACGCCTTCAGGCGCAGGATCTCCACGTCCCCACGGCCGGTAAAGTCACCGGTCACGAAGGCGGCCGAGCTGTCGCTCTTCTGCAGCTGGTCGTTGGCCGTGACCAGGTTGAACGTGGTCGACGCGCTGTAGGTGCCGTCGCCGTTGCTGAGGTACAGCGCGTTCTTCGTCGGGTCGTCCTTCCAGCTGAGGATGTCGTCGCGGCCGTCGCGGTTCACGTCGCCGATCACGAAGCCGGCGGACGGGATGAAGTTCGCGCCGGTGCCGGTCCAGATCTGATCCCACAGGCCGGGCGATTGGTAGTTGGCGACCCTCAACAGACCTCTCGCGCCATCCGATGCTTGCAACGACCGACCGAATTTGTCCAGGCAGTCGGGGCGACCATCGCCGTTCAGGTCCAGCCGCTGCTCACAACTCACGTAGCTTGCCGGCATCGGATCGAACGAGAAGTCTCCGCGCGAGCGCCAAGCGCGTTGCGACGACACCATCTCGCTGTCCGAGCCGATCATGCCGGCGTTCACCAGGTCGGACATGCCATCGTTGTCCAGGTCGGCGATGTGCCCGGGCTGGCCGAGTGAGTACGGGCCTTCCGGCGTCGCATAGAAGTTCCAGTGCGTCGCGTTGGTGGGCTGCTCGGTGAAGCCTCCTTGGCCATCGCCCTTGAAGACGCGCGTGCAGACCTTGTCCACACACGGATCCGTCGGGGGACCGAACACGGTGGGCTGGAAGTCCAGCGTCGACGTGACCACGTCGAGCAGCCCGTCGTTGTCGAGGTCCAGCAGGTAGAAGGTGGCCCCGGACGTCCAACCGAGCCAGCCGACCTGCGCCTCGCCGTGCAAGAACTTCAGGTTGTCGCGGCTGACCGTCTCGTTCAGCGCCACGCCGGTGATCGCCTTGCGCGTGAAGCTGCCGTTGCCGTTGTTCAGGTAGAGATCGCTGGTGCCGGCACAGGCGGAATTCAACGCCAGGTTCGTCGAGTTGGTGCCGGTGTATCGCAGCAGGTCCGACAGCCCGTCGCCGTTGAAATCGGCCACGCGCGTGCTGTAGCAACCGCTGCTGTCGAAGAGCTTCTGGTCGCTGCCGGTGATGTTGAAGCCGGCCATCTGCCGAAAGGTGCCGTCGCCGTTGCTGAGGTAGAGCTGGTTCTCGGCCGGGTTGTCCGACCAGCGGATGATGTCGGTCTTGCCGTCACCGTCGAAGTCGGCGGTGATGACGCCGTAGTTCGAGAAGCGCAGGTTGTCGCGCAGCACCACCGTGCTCTGCATCGTCAAGGTCGCCAGGGTGCTCGCCGCGAACGCGGTATTGCGCTGGTACGCGTCACTGCCGTCGGCGGCGTAGTCGAAGGTCTCCGGCGGGAAGCAGGCCGACTCGGCCGCTCCGATGCATTCGGTGAGCCGCGTCAGCCGGCTGCGGTTGGTCACCGCGCCGCTGTCGTAGGCGAGCCGCAACGTCTTCACCTTCAGCGGCGTGGTGTTCACGTTCACGAAGGTCTGCACTTGCGCGAGCCGCTGCAGGTTCAGCAGCTTGCTGCCGGCCACGTAAGCCTCGCGCCGCGCCTGCGGCTTGCCGGTGGGAGCGAGCGCCGGCAGGTCGTCGTAGCTGAACACCACCTTGTTGGCCGGCGCCTGCGTCGGCGTGCCGGTGTAGCGGATCTCGCGCAGGCTCCAGTCGTGCCCCGCGATCGGCGTGCCGGCCACCGTGCCGCTGCCCCAGGCCACTCCGTCGCGTTGCTGGAACTGGTAGTCGATGTAGTTGCCGCGCCGGTCGCTCACCCGGCTCACCAGCCAGGTGGTGATGACGCCGGTGCCTTGCGCCGTCACGGCCGCATCGGCCGTCGAGTTGCTGTTGTTGCCGTACTCGTAGACCCGGCCGTCCTTGGTCCACACCTTGAAGTACGCCGGCGCATTGCCACCCGCACCGTAAGCGCGGATGCGCGCGAACGAATCGTGCTCGGTGCGGAACTCGCGCAGCAAACCGCTGCCGCCAGCGCTGTCGTYGGTCTGSGGGAACGCYRCCGGCACGCCMGTCGCAYCSGTCTGGATCAGCCGCTGGCCATCCAGGCACAGCTTGTCSGCCGCSGTGTTGTCGACRCCGCGGAYGCGACCGTCGGTCGCRAGGYTCGCGCCGCAGCGCGCGATCGACGAGACGCCSGTCAGCGACCAGCCGTGGCCCACCGGCCCGTTGCCATCACCGCCATATGCCAGCGCGATGGTCGGCACCATGCCGGCAATGCCGGGCGGCACCGCGATCGGATGCTGATAGCCCGGCTGGCCATCCTGGCCGACCGCGAGTTGAGCCCACGCTGCAGGCGAAAGTGTCGACAGAGCCAGCGCGCCCACGCACGACACCACCCAGCCGCGGACACGCCGCGACGCAACCAAGATCAGTTCCAAGACAGTCCTCCAGCGCACCGGTCGTCGACCGGCGCAATCCAATGACGGGGTCAGGTGTTGTCGCCCTTCGGCCCAGTGGGGCRCYGGCAACCCGCGCRRCAGTGGTCTGYCGCTGCGGTGCGCGCAGTCTAGCGATACGCGTGGGGATTTTTCACGACAGGCCGAGTGAATTCATCAACCTTGAGGAGGTCCATTCGTACCGCGCTACGGCTGCCCCAGAAAGAAATATGCCGCCCGGTTCCCCGAATCCGCCACCCCCAGCGCGAGGTACACCGGCCCGACCAGCGTGTCGAGCGCAAGGTACAGCGAACCCCCGCGGCGCAGCCGGTCCTTGTCGGCGCCGAACACCGAATCGCCGATGCGCCCGGCCTCGAGCGACGCGCCGACGACGATGCCATCCAGCAGCCCCGGGCCGGCCAGCCGGTAGTTGTAGGCCACGCGCCCGAAGCGCATCTCGGTGCCGAGCAGCTGCCCGGTGCGGTAGCCCGACAGCTGCAGGAAGCCGCCCAGGCTGAACAGCTCGTACGACGGCAGCGGCCCCTGCTTCAGATTGCCGCCGGCCTTCAGCGCGCCGCGCAGCGCATGCGGCCCCCACGAATGCGCGCCCTGCAGGTTGACCGACGCCCGTGTGTAGTCGTCCTGCGCGCCCAGCCGCGCGCGCGAGAAGTACACCCGCGCATCGCCCGCCCCGCCGTTGCGCGGGAAGCGCAGGCTGTCGAGCTGGTCGAAGCGCACGCGCGCGAGCACGCCGCCGGTGTCGGTGCGCTGGATCAGGTCCTCGGCGCGGACGAACGTGGTGTCGTCGGTGAACTTCACGCTGCCGCGCACCAGCCCCAGCCGCGCCTCGCCCGCGCTGCCGAGCGGCAGCCCCACGTCGATGCCGGCCTCGGCCGATTCGCGCCGGAAGCGCGCGACCCGCAGCCCGCTGTCGCGGTCGTAGAGGTCGAAAGGCTCGTCCTGCAGCTCGATGCGCGGCGCGACGAACACGCGCTGGCGCTCGGTCAGCGGCTGGTACCACTCGCTCGCGAGCCGGTCGGTGCGGCCGATCTGCAGGTCGTTGCGCCATTCGGCACCGAGCGCGTTCAGCCAGGTCCAGCGGTGGCTCGCGTACAGGTTGAAGAAGGAGTTGCCCTCGAAGTCGGACGACAGCCCGAGCCCCAGCCGCAGGTAGTTCGGCCCCCACGATTTCTCGCTCACCTCGGCCAGCAGCACACGGCCGCTGCCGGGCTCGTCGCTCAGCGTGTAGTTCACCGCCTCGAAATCGCCGCGCGCGTAGATGCGCTTGATGTCGCGGTCCATGCGCTGCGCATCGAGCGGCGCGCCGGCGCGCGTCTCCATCGCCGCGAGCACCACCTCGGGGTTGACGACGCGCGTGCCGACCACGCGCACCTCGTCGATCGGCGCGGCGGTGTCGCCCGGCGATGCGAAGCGCGAGGCCATCAGCGCCGCATAGGTCCCGGCCGGCAGCCCGTACGGCGCGAGCTGCGAGGCCACCGCCTGCGCGGCCCGCTCGCCGCGGCGCGCCGCCTCGGCCAGCTGCTCGAAGGCCGACGAGCTGATCTCGTCCAGCTCCGGCGTGATCAGCACGTCGCCCGGCTTCAGTTCGGCCAGCGACTGCTGCACGTTCGCGCCGATCAGGATGCGCAGCATCTGGTCCGACACCGACACCACCGACGTGATCTGCTCGCGCCGCAGCAGCGGCGTGCCGATGTTCACCGCGATCACGACATCGGCACCGAGCCGCCGCGCGACGTCCACCGGCAGGTTGCGCTTGAGCCCGCCGTCGACCAGCAGGCGGCCGTCGATCTCGACCGGGTTCACCGCGCCGGGGATCGCCATGCTCGCGCGCGCCGCCAGCGCAAGCTGGCCGTGCGACAGCACCACCATCTCGGCGCTGCTGAGATCGGTCGCGACCGCGCGGAACGGGATCGGCAGCCGGTCGAAATCGGTCGTGGCCTGGCGGCGCGTCAGCCGGCGCAGCACCACCTCGAGCGAGACGCCGGCCACCGCGCCCTTCGGCAGCGAGAGCCCGTGCGGGCCGAGGCCGAACTCCGGGCCGATGAAGTTGGTGGCGTCGTCGAGCTTGCGGCGCAGCGGCACCTCGTCGCGGTCGACGTCGCGGAACAGCACCGCGGTGTTCAGCGCCGCCATCTCATGCTCGATCTCCGACAGCGGCAGCCCGCTCGCGTAAGCCGAGCCGACGATCGCGCCGGCGCTGGTGCCGACGATCACGTCGACCGGCACATGCAGCGCCTCCAGCACCTTCAGCACGCCGATGTGCGCGCCGCCGCGGGCACCGCCGCCGGACAGCACGAGGCCGATGCGCGGGCGTTGCGCGGTGGGGGCGGGCGTGGTGGGAGGCTCGGCCGCTGCCGCCTGCTGCGTGATCGCCGCCCCGAGCAGGCTGGCGATCAGGCAGAGGCCTGCGGCCCGCATCGCCGTCAGGGCCTGGAGGCTGCCGCTGGTGCGGTCGATGCGGCAGGCTGGGCCGGCACCGGCACGATCACGCCCGGCGCGAGCGAGATCTCGTCCTGCACGCGCACGCCGGTGATGTAGTAGCGGGTCTCGCCGAAGCAGCTGCCCGGCAAGCCGACCTTCTGCTCGTAGTGCAGCGCGACGCGCTTGCCCATCACGAGGTTGACCTTGTCGGCGGTGGCCTCGTCCCAGATCGTGAAGCGGAATTTCTCGGGCGTGCTGCCGGGCAGCGACACCAGGGCCAGCTCGCCTTCCCAGGTCTTGCAGACCCAGCCCTTGCGCGACAGCTGCTGCACCCAGCCGGCGCGCTCGCCGTCGGAGTAGCTCCATTTCACCGCGAGGAAGAAATACAGCACCACCAGGGCCACCAGGACCAGGGGCACCAGCAACCATTTCATCGCRCGCATCGGGCTTCCTCCGGGAGACAGGGCTGGCCGCGCGTCGACACGCGCGGCTCATTGTGCTGCGCGGGGAGTCTACCGTGGCCGCTGCCCGGAACTCGGCGGTGGAAGGGTTCGGGTCACCGGGTTCTCCGGCTCACGAGACGACTTGTGCCAGCTCGATCAGGTTGCCGAAGGGGTCGGCGATGAAAGCCAGCTTGCGGCCGATGACCGGCAGCTCGAAAGGCTCGGTGACGATGTGGACCTCGCGGCGGCGCAGCTCGGCCACGGTGGCCTTCATGTCGGCGACGTTGAGGCAGAAGTGGTGGAAGCCGGCCAGGCGCAGGCTGTCGCCGAGGTCGCTGTAGACGGGTTTGGGGATCGGCCGCGGCTGGCCGTCGCCGAGGATCTCGACGAAGAAGTCGTTGTCGGTCGCCGGGGCCAGGTAGGCGAGCCGCTGGTCGGCATACGGCCACTGGTGCACGACGCGGAAGTCGAGCTTCTCGGTGTACCAGCGGACCGCGACGTCGAAGTCGGGCACGCGCACGGCGACGTGGTGGCCCTTCATCGAGGCGAACGGGCTGGCCGGGCGGGTGGCGGGGATGTTGACGGTGGGCATGGTGGGGTCCTCGTTGTCCGGGGTGATGAAAACTGCGATGACCGAAGCGTAGGTTTGCGCCCCGGCAAAGAGAATCGACACCACCGGGGTGCACTCTGAACCTCCATTTCATAATCGCGCGCCATCCACGGAGAGAACCCGATGAACCAGGAGCCGGTTGCGAGAGACAGCAAGCCGCCGATCAGCCTGCCCGGCCTGATCGCGTTCGAGAGCGTGGCCCGGCACATGAACTTCACGCGCGCCGCCGCCGAGATGGAGGTGACGCCGACGGCGATCTCGCGCACCGTGAAGCAGCTGGAGGCCTCGCTCGGCATCCGCCTGTTCAACCGCACCACGCGCAGCGTCGGCCTGACCGAAGCGGGCGCGCAACTGCTGGGCACGCTGGCACCGGCGCTCGAGCAGATCCGGCGCTCGGTGCAGGAGGTGGGCGATGTGTCGAGCGGCCCGCACGGGCTGCTGCGCATCAACACCTCGTACGTGGCCTACGCGTCACTGATCGAGCCGCACCTGCAACCGTTCATGGAGCGCTTCCCAGAGATCACGCTGGAGATGACCGTCGACAACGGGCTGAGCGACATCATCACGGGCGGGTTCGACGCCGGCATCCGCCTGGGGCACGCGCTGCAGAAGGACATGATCGGCGTGCCGATCGGGCCGTTGCAGCGGCTGCTGGTCGTCGGCTCGCCGGCCTACCTGAAGGCGCGCGGCAAGCCGGCGACGCCGGAAGACCTGCTGCAGCACGACTGCATTCGCCAGCGCATCGGCAACCGCAGCCAGTTCTTCGCGTGGCGCTTCGGCAGCGGCAGCAAGGCCGCGACGATCGAGGTGCAGGGCCGCCTGGTATTCAGCGAGATGCGCTGCACGCTGGACGCCGCGGCGCAGGGCCACGGGCTCGCGTTGGCCTTCGAGCAGTTCGCGCGGCCCGCACTGCAGGCCGGCCGGGTGGTGCCGGTGCTCGAGAAGTTCACGCGCCCCGGCGAGGCCTTCTACCTGTACTACCCGAACCGCGGGCAGATGCCGGGCAAGCTGCGGGCGCTGATCCAGTTCATGCAGGCGGTGGACTGGAGCGCAGCGCCCTGACGCAGGGCGGCATCAAGCCGACTTCAGCTGCGCGGTGTCGATCGGAAACGTGCGCAACCGCTTGCCGGTGGCCGCGTACACCGCATTGAACACCGAGGCCGCGACGACCGCCGTGCCGATCTCGCCGACGCCCACCGGCGGCTGCTCGCTCGGCACGATGTGCACCTGCACTTGCGGCACCTCGCTGATGCGCAGCGGCGGGTAGTCGTGGAAGTTGCTCTGCAGCACGCGGCCGCGCTCGAAGGTGATGCTGCCGTACAGCACCGCGGTGAGGCCGAACAGCAGGCCGCCCTGGACCTGCGCCTCCACGCCATCCGGGTTGACCGGCAGGCCGCAGTTCACCGCGCAGACCATCCGGTCGACCTTGATGCTGCCGTCCTTCGCGACGGTGAGGTCGGTGACCAGCGCGGCATGCCCACCGAAGGCCTCGGCCACGCAGACGCCACGGCCCCGGCCCACCCCCACGGATTCGCCCCACCCGGCCCGGGTGGCGGCCAGCCGCAACGCAGCGAGTGCATTCGGGTTGCGGCCCAGCATGCGCTCGCGAAAGCGCACCGGATCGACCTGGGCCAAGGCAGCCACCTCGTCGATGAACGATTCGACGACGAACACATGGTGCGTGGGCCCGACGCCGCGCCAGTTGCCGGTCAGCAGACCCTTCGGCGGCTCATGGCGCACGTACTCGACGTACTTGTTCGGGATGTCGTACGAGGAGCCCGCCATGTCGACCGCGTCGGCATCGAGCCCGTTGGCGACCCACTGCGGCGCATAGCGGCCGATCACCGACGAGCCGGCGGTGCGGTGGCTGAAGGCCACCAGCTCGCCGCGCTCGTTCAACGCGGCCGACATCTCGTCGCGGAAGTACGGCTTGTAGGCGTCGTGCTGGATGTCTTCTTCGCGGCTGAAGACGAACTTCACCGGGTAGCTCACATGCCGAGCCAGTTGCGCCGCGGTCACGATGTAGTCGACGTCGAGCTTGCGGCCGAAGCCACCGCCCAGCAGGAAGTTGTGCACCGTCACCTGCTCGGGCGTCAGGCCCAGCGCCTCGGCGACCATCGCCTGCGCGCGGGCGGGCGCCTGCGTGCCGGCCCAGATCTCGCAGCGGCCCGGGGTCACGTGGATCGTGCAGTTGAGCGGCTCCATCGCGGCGTGCGCCAGCGGCGGCACCTCGTAGACGGCGCTCAGGCGTTGCGCGCCGCCGGCAAGCGCCTGGTCGACATCGCCCTCGCGCGTGGTGACCAGGCCGGTGCCTTTCAGCGCCTGCGCCAGCTGCTCGCCCCACAGCTTGCTCGAGAAGTCGGCCGACGGACCTTCGTCCCACTGCACGTCCAGTGCGGCCAGCCCCTTCTTCGCCGCGCCCTGGTGGTCGGCGATGACGGCCACCGCGGTCTCTGAACTGACGACCGCACGCACGCCGTTCACCGCCCTCGCCTTGCGATCGTCCACCGATCGAAAGCGGCCGCCGATCACCGGGCAGTTGGCGACCGCTGCGAACTTCATGCCCTTCACCTGCGCATCGATGCCGAACACCGCGGTGCCGTTGACCTTCGACGGCGTGTCCAGGCGGTGCACCGGTCGGCCGACGAGGCGGAAGTCGGCCGGCGATTTCAATGGCGCATCCTTCGGCACCGGCAGCGTCGCCGCCTTGGCGGCCAGTGCGCCGTAGCGCAGCTGGCGGCCGGTGGGCACATGCCGGATCGCGCCGTTTGCTGCAACGCACTCGCCTTCGGCCACTCGCCAAGTCTGCGCGGCCGCGCTGCGCAGCATGGCCTTGGCGGTGGCGCCGGTCTGGCGCAGCACCTTCCAGGCAGCGGGCATCGAGCCCGACCCGCCGGTCACCTGGATGCCGTACAGCGGGTGGCCGTAGCGCTTCTCGTCCGGCGGCGCCTGTTCGAGCCTGACCTTCGCCAGATCGACCTCCAGCTCCTCGGCGATCAACATCGGCACCGAGGTGAACGTGCCCTGCCCCATCTCGACCAGCGCGACGACGATCGTCACGCTGTCGTCAGCGCCGATGCGCACGTAGGCGTTGGGCGCGAACACCGTGGGCGTGCTCCTTGCCGCGGCCGCATTCGCGTCGGGCAGGTGGAACGAGAGCACCAGCGCACCGCCGGCCGCCGAGGCAGACGCGAGGAAGGAACGGCGCGACAGCGTGGCGCCCACGGTGGGGAGGGAATTCGAATCGTGCATGTCAGGCTTTCGGTGCGGCGAGTTCACGGGCGGCTTGCTTGATCGCCTCGCGGATTCGCACGTAGGTGCCGCAGCGGCAGACGTTGCCCGACATCGCGGCGTCGATGTCGGCATCGGTGGGCGCCGGGTTGTCGCGCAGCAGCGCGGTGGCCGCCATGATCTGGCCGGACTGGCAGTAGCCGCACTGCGGCACTTCCTTGATCGTCCAGACCTTCTGCACCTGGCGGCCCACGGGGGTCTGCGCAATGGCCTCGATCGTCGAGATGCGGCGGCGGCCGATCGATTCGACCGGCGTCACGCAAGAGCGGATCGGCTGGCCGTCGAGGTGCACCGTGCAGGCGCCGCACAAGGCCATGCCGCAGCCGAACTTGGTGCCGGTCATGCCGAGCACGTCACGAATGACCCACAGCAGCGGCGTGTCGGGATCGACATCCACCTGGCGCGGCGTGCCGTTGATGCTGAGCGTGGTTTTCATCGGGGATCCTTGTGCTTCATTTCGTCGCGAGAATCCAGGCGGCGATCGCGTCCAGGTCGGCCGGCGGCACCTGGGCCTGCGCCGGCATCGGGATGGCGCCCCACTTGCCCGAGCCGCCGGCCTTGATGCGAGCGGCCAGCTGCTTCGCATCGACGCTGCCGTCGGCGTACTTCGCCGCGATGTCCTTGAACGACGGGCCGACCAGCTTCTTGTCGACCTGGTGGCAGGCGGTGCAGGCGTACTTGCGGGCCAGGGCTTCGCTGGCCGAGGCGGGTGCGGCGAGTGCAACGCCGATGGCGGCCAGGGTGGCGGCGCGGATGAAGGAAGACATCGGGGACCTTTCGCGAGGGGTGGGGTGCATGGCTGGGGCCGATCGGGGCGCAGTCTAGGGACGCGTCTCCTCGTCGGGTAGCGCTGTGCGCGCGATGGCGTGTGAACCGGATGTCGATAGTCAGCGCGCGGTGCGACGGGTAGCGTCGCGGCAATCGTCGACGGACGCGCTGACAGAGGCCTCGGCAGGGCGCCGAAGCCATTCGGCCGGCCGTGGGTGGCCGGCCGGGGAACGCGTGCGATCAGCGCGCCAACTTGGCCGCGATCTCGGCCACGTGGCGGCCCTGGAAGCGCGCGCCTTCGAGCTCGTTGGCCGAGGGCTGGCGCGAGCCGTCGCCGGCGGCGATCGTCGTCGCGCCGTACGGGCTGCCGCCGGTCACTTCGTCGAGCTTCATCTGGCCTTGCCAGGCGTACGGCAGGCCGACGATCACCATGCCCTGGTGCAGCAGCACGGTGTGCGTGCTGAGGATGGTGCTCTCCTGGCCGCCGTGCTGCGTGGCCGTGCTGGCGAACACCGAGCCGACCTTGCCGATCAGCTTGCCGGCGAACCACAGCGGGCCGGTCTGGTCGAGGAAGTTCTTCATCTGCGCGGCCATGTTGCCGAAGCGGGTCGGCACGCCGAAGATGATCGCGTCGTAGTTCGGCAGCTCGTCGACGGTCGCGATCGGCGCGGCCTGGTCGAGCTTGAAGTGCGAGGCCTTCGCGACGGCCTCGGGCACGATTTCCGGCACGCGCTTGATGTCGACCGTGGCACCGGTGCCGCGCGCACCTTCGGCGACGGCCTGGGCCATCGTCTCGATGTGGCCGTAGCTGCTGTAGTAGAGGACGAGAACCTTGGCTGCCATGTCTGCTCCTGGTTGGTGGGCTGAGCGCATTCTGGGCGCCGGCAGCCGGCGCGGATTGCACGGGAGCGAACGCAGGCTTCAAAACAGCTGAACAGTCGGGGCGTGCCGTCCTACACCACCACGCGCGCTTCCTCCCGGATGGGCGGCTCCCTGTCCTGGGCTGATGCAGAGACAGGAAGCGCAGCATCGACGCCAGGTGAACGGCAGTCTCGCGTTCACGCTCGCCAAGCAGACCGCGTGCCCTTGGGTCGTGAGTGCGCTGCCCCACCGACAGCAGCACCCGACCGTGCCACAAGGCTTCTTCGATGCAAGACCCTCAACGCGGCCATCCCGCAGGGACACCCTCATGAATCAGCTTTTCCGCCTCATCACTTCGCGGACAGCGTTGGCCTTCGCGTTGCTGCCGGCTTTCGTCGCCGGCTGCGGCGGCTCGGCCGATCCGATCCTCGGCAGTCCGGGCGTCGGTGTCGTCCCGCTGACGGACAGCACCCGCCCGACGGTGGTCCTCACCACGCCTGCGCCGGGCGACGCCGGCGCGCCGACCAACACCAAGATCACGGCAAGCTTCAGCGAGGCCATGGCACCCGCGACCGTCTCGGACACGAGCTTCCTCGTGACGAACACGACGACCGGCACCGCCGTCACCGGAACCGTGAGCTACTCGGCCTCGGCGAAGACGGCCACCTTCACGCCCACGGGCGGCCTGCTCGCCGCCAACGCCCAATTCACGGCGACCGTCATGACAACGGCCACCGACCTGGCCGGCAACGCCCTGGCCGGCAACGCCGCGGTGCTGCCGGCTGCGGGCATTCACACCTGGAACTTCGCGACCGGCGCCGCCGGCGACCTCACGGCGCCAACCCTGGCGAACCTCAGCCCGCCCGATGCAAGCACCGGCGTGTGCCTGACCAAATCCGCAAGCGCGACGTTCAGCGAACCGATGGATCCCGCGACGATCGACACGACGACCTTTGTCGTGACCGACAGCGGCGCAGCGGTCCCGGGCATCGTGACCTACGACGCGTCGAGCAGGGTGGCCAGCTTCGCGCCGTCGAATGCGGCCGGCTTTGCGCCCGGCAAGTCGTTCGTCGTCACGGTGAAATCTGGAAACCTGGGCGTCAAGGACCTGGCCGGCAATGCGCTCGCCAGTGACGGTGTGTGGAGCTTCACCACCGGAACGCAGGCGTGCGTCGCCGGCATCAACCTGCGCTCCGCAGCATCGTTCGGTGCGTTCGGTGGGGGTGCCGGGGTCACGAACCAGGGCATCAACACGGTCGTCGGTGGCAACCTCGGAACCACCGCGGCGTGCACGCTGGTGACCGGCTTCCATGACGCGGGGAACGTCTACACGCAAACGCCGTTGAACATCGGCTCGGTCAACGGCAGCATCAACTGTGCCCCGCCTGCGCCGGGTACGTCGTCGTCGATGGCGATTGCGACGCAAGCCCTGGCAGACGCCCAGGCCGCGTACAACGAGCTTGCGGCCCTGCCTCCTGGCAGCGATCCCGCTGCAGGCCAGTTGGGCGGGCTGGTGCTGCCCGCGGCCGTCTACACCGCCGCGGGCGGAACCTTCGCCGTCACGACCGCAGACCTGACCCTGGACGCGCAGGGCGACACCAACGCCGTGTGGGTGTTTCAGAGTGCCTCCGCGCTGACCGTGGGCCTGGCAGCGACGCCGCGCCGTGTGTTGCTGATCAATGGCGCACAGGCCGGCAACGTCTACTGGCAGGTGGGCAGCGCAGCACGCATCGAGGATGGCAGCACGATGGTGGGCACGATCATCGCGCCCGCCGGCGTCACGGTCTCGACGGCCGGTCAGACCATCCAGACGACCCTCACGGGGCGTGCGATCGGGCTCACCGCGTCGGTGACCCTGGTCAACACCACGATCGTCGCCCCATGACCGCCCTCACGACAACCCGACTCTGTGGCAAGGCCAGGAACAGCAAGATGAACAAGACCCATGCACTGCACGTGATCGGCCTGGCCGGACTCGGCTCGCTGATGACCCTCGTCTGCGTGCCGGCCCGTGCGCAGGAAGGCGGCTACTTCTATGGCGGTGCCTCCCTGGGCCAGTCGCGGGCGAGGATCGACGAGGATCGCATTCGCTCCAGCCTCGCGAATGCGGGGTTGGCCATGACGTCGATGACGCGCGACGAACGCGACACGGGCTACAAGGTGTTCGGTGGCTACCAACTCAATCGCAACGTCGCGATCGAGGGGGGTTACTTCAACCTCGGCAAGTTCGGCTTCACGTCGACGACCACGCCAGCCGGCACCTTGAACGGACAGATCAAGTTGCAGGGGCTGAACCTGGATCTCGTGGGCACCTTGCCGCTGGCCGGCCGCCTCTCCGCCATCGGTCGAATCGGCGCGCAATATGCCAGCGCGCGCGACACCTTCAGCGGGGGCGGCGCAGTCACTGTCCTGAACCAGAACCCCAGCAAGCGCGCCGCGAACTACAAGTTCGGAGCCGGCTTGCAGTACGAGATCAGCCCGGCGTTCCTGGTGCGTGCCGAAGCCGAGCGCTACCGCATCAATGACGCGGTCGGCAACCACGGTGACGTCGACCTGTTCTCGGTGAGCCTCGTCATTCCGTTCGGCCGGGCCCCCCGCGAGGCACCACGCGCGTTGGCGACACCTGCCCCTGTCGAAGCGGCACCGGCGCCAGCGCCCGCGCCGCCGGTCGCCATCGCTGCGGCCCCGGTTGCGCCCGCTCCCTTGCCTGCGGAGCGTCGACGGGTGCGTTTCGCTGCAGATTCACTGTTCGCCTTTGACCGAGCCGACGTGAAGCCTGAAGGCCGCCAGGCCCTCGACCAGTTCTCGAAGGAACTGGCCGGCACACGGTACGACGTGATCACGGTGGAAGGCCACACCGACCGGCTCGGAACGAGCGCCTACAACGAGAAGCTGTCGGCGCGTCGTGCGGAATCGGTCAAGGCGTACCTCGTGGGCCCCGGAGGCATCGATTCGACCAAGGTCTCGGCAACGGGCAAGGGTGAATCGACACCCGTCACGACACCGGGCGACTGCAAGGGCGACAAGCAGACGGCCAGGCTGATCGCCTGCCTGCAGGCGGATCGACGCGTCGAGGTCGAGGTCACGGGAACGCGGTGAGCATTCCCATGCCTGGATGACCGCCCGTCAGAACGGGATGTCGTCGTCCATGTCGTCGAAGCCGGTCGACGACTTCGCGGCCGGCTTGGTGGCTGCCGGGCGCGAGGCCGGCGCGGGGCGCTCGGCCCGCTCGGTGCGTTCCGGCCGATCGCCGCCGCCGCCGCCCGAGGCGCCGCGGCTGTAGCCGCCACCGCCGCCGCCTTCGTCGCCACCACCGCCATCACGGCCGCCCAGCAGCTGCATGTTGTCGGCAATGATCTCGGTGGTGTACTTCTCCACACCGTCCTTGTCCTGCCACTTGCGGGTCTTCAGGCGGCCTTCGACATAGCACGAGCGGCCCTTCTTCAGGTACTCGCCGGCGATCTCGGCCAGGCGGTCGTAGAACACCACGCGGTGCCATTCGGTTTCTTCCATCTTCTCGCCGGAGGTCTTGTCCTTCCAGTTGCGCGAGGTGGCGAGGGTCACGTTGCAGATCGCGGCGCCGTTGGCGGAGTAGCGCACTTCGGGGTCACGGCCCAGGTTGCCGATGAGGATGACTTTGTTGATCGAGGCCATGAGAGCGGCTCCTGAAAAGTAGAACGGGGAAAAGGGGGAAAGCGGGGAAATCGGGGTACGGCGAGGGGAATGCCCGATTATCAGCGATGCATCTGGTCACGCCCGGGCAACGAAACTTCACACGGGCCGGGGTCAACGGGGTCAACGCTGCCCGCGGGCTGCCGTTGTCGGTGCAGGGTAGCGCCACTCTCCATCCCCCACCCCCTTGAACCGGAGTCCACCATGAAGTTCAATGCCCTGATCACCGCCGCACTGCTCGCCACCAGCGCCGGCGCCTTCGCCCAGGCCGGCACCGCCGGCAGCGTCCAGCGCGACGTGAACCAGCAGGAGCGCATCGAGCAAGGCCTGAAGAGCGGCCAGCTGACCACCCAGGAAGCGGGCAAGCTGGAGCGCGAGGAAAGCCATGTCGACAAGCTGCAGGCGCAGGCCCTGAAGGACGGCAAGCTGACGCCGGCCGAGAAGGCCCGCCTCGAAGCCGCCCAGAACAAGACCAGCCGCGACATCGCCGCCGCCAAGCACAACGGCGTCACCGGCAACCCGAATTCCGTCTCGTCGCAGCGCATGCAGGCCGACGTGCAACGCAACGTCAACCAGGAAAAGCGCGTCGAGGCCGGCGTGCGCAACGGCTCGCTGACGAACCACGAGGTGTCGAAGCTCGAGCGCGGCCAGGCGCACGTCGACCACAAGGAAGCAGCGGCCGCCCGCGACGGCCATGTCGGTGCCGCCGAGGAGCGCGGCATCCAGCACGCCGAGAACAAGCAGAGCCGCAAGATCCACCGCCAGAAGACCGACGCGCAGGTCCGCAAGGGCTGATCAGGGCTCCCCGTCCCAATACTCCAGGTCCGTGTCGGCCCGGTGCATCCGCCCGAAGCCGTACGGATCGCCGTCGCGCGTCGCCGTCGCCAGGTACTTGCCCGAATCGGGGTACTCCACCACCTCCGGGCTGTCCTTGGTGCTGATCGACAGGTACTTCAGCGGCGCATCGGATGTGTTGATGATCTGGTGCGGGTAGGCCGGCCCCGGCGGGATGAAGACCACGTCGCCGGCCGCCAGCGCCAGGTGCTCGCCGGCCACGCGCAGCGTGCCCTCGCCCTCGAGCACTATGAACATCTCCTCCTGCGCATAGTGGAAGTGGTACGGGCAGCTGCGCTTGCCAGGCGGCACCACGTCGATGCTCGCGCCCAGCTTCAGCGCCGCGGTGCCCTTGGCCAGCCGCCCGGTCATCGAGTCGTACAGCGGTTCGCGCACATCGTGCGTGCGCGGGGTGGTCTCGAAGTTGCGGATCAACAGCTGCCGCAGCTGGTCGGCGCGCGGCGTGTGGATGTCGGTCATCGGCAGTCTCCTGGTGAAGGCGCAAGGGTGCCAGAAACCCGTCGTGTTGACAGGCCCTAGTAACATCGCGGCCTCGCCTCGCCCTCCGCCCCGCCCGTGACCCCCGAACCCTCCACCGCACCGCTGCAGATCCTGCAGGAGGTGTTCGGCTACACCGCATTCCGCGGCGCCCAGGAATCCATCGTCGACCACGTCGCCGCCGACGGCGATGCGCTGGTGCTGATGCCCACCGGCGGCGGCAAGAGCCTGTGCTACCAGGTGCCGGCGATCGCCAGGCACCGCGCCGGCCGCGGCGTGGCGCTGGTCGTCAGCCCGCTGATCGCGCTGATGCACGACCAGGTCGGCGCGCTCGAAGAGGCCGGCGTGCATGCCTCGTTCCTGAACTCGACGCTGACGCTCGACGAGACCCAGAAGATCGAGCGCGAGATGATGAGCGGCCGCCTCGTGATGCTGTACGCCGCGCCGGAGCGCATCACGACGCCGCGCTTCCTCGCGCAGCTCGATTCGCTGCACGAGCGCGGGCTGCTGAGCCTGTTCGCGATCGACGAGGCGCATTGCGTGAGCCAGTGGGGCCACGATTTCCGCGAGGACTACCTCTCGCTGAACGTGCTGCACGAGCGCTACCCGGGCGTGCCCCGCATCGCGCTCACGGCCACCGCCGACGACCTGACCCGCGCCGACATCATCGAGCGGCTGCAGCTGCAGGAGGCGCGCGTCTTCATCAGCAGCTTCGACCGGCCGAACATCCGCTACGGCATCGTCGAGAAGGACAACGCCCGTGCGCAGCTGCTGCGCTTCGTCACCGACGAGCACGAGGGCGATGCCGGCGTCGTGTACTGCCAGTCGCGCAAGAAGGTCGACGAGACCGCCGACTGGCTGAAGACCGAGGGCATCAACGCGCTGCCGTACCACGCCGGCATGGACGCCGACGTGCGCAAGCGCCACCAGGACCGCTTCCTGCGCGAGGATGGCGTCGTGATGGTGGCGACCGTCGCGTTCGGCATGGGCATCGACAAGCCCGACGTGCGCTTCGTCGCCCACCTCGACCTGCCGAAGAACATCGAGGGCTACTACCAGGAGACCGGCCGCGCCGGCCGCGACGGGCTGCCGGCCGATGCCTGGATGGCCTACGGCCTGGCCGACGTGGTGAACCAGCGCCGCATGATCGACGAGAGCCCGGCCGGCGAGGAGTTCAAGCGCGGCCAGCGCGCCAAGCTCGACGCGCTGCTGGCCCTCGCCGAGGCGCACGATTGCCGCCGCGTGCGGCTGCTCGCCTACTTCGGCGAGGCGAGCGAGCCCTGCGGCAACTGCGACAACTGCCTGCACCCGCCCGCCACCTGGGACGCGACCGAGCCGGCGCGCAAGGCGCTCAGCTGCATCTACCGCTTCCACCAGAACCACGGCCAGCGGTTCGGCGCCGGCCACCTGATCGACGTGCTGCGCGGCAAGACCACCGACAAGGTGACGCAGTACCGCCACCAGTCGCTGTCGACCTTCGGCATCGGCGCCGACCTGAGCGAGGTGCAGTGGCGCGCGGTGCTGCGCCAGCTGATCGCGCTCGGCCACCTGCGCACCGAGGGCGAATACAACACGCTGGAGCTGGCGCCGAGCGCGCGCGAGGTGCTGCGCGGCGAGGTGACGCTGCTGCTGCGCGAGGCGAGCGAGACGCCGAAGGCGCGCCGCGGCAGCACCAAGGGCAAGAACGGCACGACCAAGGGCGGGCGCGACAAGCCGCCGCCGGTACCGCTGGACGATGACGGGCTGCAGCGCTTCGCCGCGCTGAAGGCGTGGCGCGCCGAGGTCGCGCGCGAGCACGGGCTGCCGGCCTACGTGATCTTCCACGACGCGACGCTCGCCGAGATGGCGCGTGCACAGCCGTCGTCGCTGGAGGCGCTGGGCCACATCAGCGGCGTCGGCGCGAAGAAGCTGGAGGCGTACGGCAGCGAGATCCTGCGGGTGCTCGGCGAATGAGCGGGCGCAGCCCCGAGACCCTGCCCTACGGGCTGGGCGCCGCGATCCTGACGGTGCTCGCCTTCGTGCTGCTGGAGATGCTGCTCGGCGGTGTGCTGATGGACCTGCAGGACACGCTGGCGCTGAGCGAGGCGCAGCTCGGCGAGCTGACGCGCGTGCTGGCCACCGGCATCGTCGTGTCGACGCTGCTCGCCTGGCGCGGGCTCACGCACGCGCAGCTGCTGCACGACGCGCCGGCGCCGCCGCTGCACACGCTGCTCGCCAGCGCGGCGCCGTTGCTCGCACTGCTGCCGCTGCTGTGGTCGGTGAACGGCTGGATGGACTGGCTGCTGCAGTCGCTGCTGCCGCTGTCGGCCTGGGAGGCGGAGTGGTTCGCGCACGCGGTCGACGGCACGTTCGCGGCCACGCTGTCGGCCTGCGTGCTGGCGCCGGTGCTCGAGGAGATGCTGTTCCGCGGCCTGATCCTGCGCGGTCTGCTGCTGCGCTACCCGCCGTCCACCGCGATCGTGCATTCGGCCGCGCTGTTCGGCCTCGCGCACTTCAACATCTACCAGTTCTTCGTCGGCCTCAGTACCGGGCTGGTGCTCGGGCTCGCGTACCAGCGCACGCGCTCGCTGTGGCCGTGCGTGCTGCTGCATGCGGCGTTCAACGGCGGCGTGCTGTGGATGGCGAGCGCCGACGGCCAGTGGCTGGCCGACACGATCGGCAACCCACTCGCGCTGCCGGTGGCACTGGCGTTGTTCGCCTGGGGCCTGCGCCGCCTGCTGCGCCTGGCCTGATCCGGTCGAGGCCTCAGGGCTCGGCCGACTGCCCCGCCACCAGCACCGGCGGCAGCCACAGCTCGATCACGCCGGGGCGCGGCACCGCCGAGCGCCGCCGCTCGCGGATCCACACGCCGTCGATGCGCTGCGGCGTGACCCACGGCTCGCCGACGAAGCGCGACAGCGCCAGCGCGCACTCGCGGCCGGACGGGTCGTGCAGCACGAAGGTCGGCACCGGCCACGGCACCGGGCGGCGCTGCTGGCGCAGCTCGGCATTGCGCGCCGCGTTGTCGATCGGCGCCACCTGCACCAGCACATCCGCCTCCTGCTGGATCGCCTGGCGCAGCGCGCTCGCTGCCTCGCGCGAGCTCTCGTCGTAGATCTCGATGTACAGCGTGCTGCGCCCATCGCCCTGGTCCAGGCCCTGCCGGCAGGCGGCCAGGCTCGCCTTCTGCGGTGAGGTCTGCGGCGAATCGGCAGGGGCCGCAGCGACCGGCGGCGGCGGCACGGGCAACTCCCCCTGCGCCGCGCTCGCGAGCTGCGACGCGCGCCCGGTCAGCGCGAGCCAGATGCGCCTGGCCGCCACCGCCTGCTCGTCGGGCGACGTGCCCGGGTGCCAGTAGCTGAACGCGGTGTTCTCGGTCGGCGGCTTCTGCACCACCGCGCACAGGTCGTTGCGCAGGCGCTGGCTGGCGGCCACGCAGTCGGCGCTCGGGTCGGCATCCTTGCGGCATTCGTCGGCGATGCGGCCGGCCAGCCGCTCGACGCCGGCGCGCTCCAGCGGCCGCAGCGCCGGGCTGCCACGCAGGTCGAACAGCAGCGAGGCCTGCGTCACCACGTGCTCGGCCACCTTCGGGCAGCGGCCGTTGAAATCCTGCAGCGCCTTCGACACCTCRGTGAACAGCACGCGCGCCTCGGTCTGCTGGTCGGTGCGGTTGCGCTGCAGCTGCTCCTGCACCTGCCACACCGACAGCAGCAGCGTGCCCGACGCCCCCACCCCGAGCGTCGTCGTGATCGCGGTGGCCTTCGCGGCGCGCCGCCACAGCGGCTCGGCCTTCGCGCCGGCCGCCGCATCGTCGGCGGCGCTGCGCAGCCGCGCGGCCACGCGCAGGCCGTGGCGCGCCGGGCTGCGCCAGCCGGGCAGTTGCGCGAGCCAGGTGTCGTGCAGCGCGCGGCCGAAATCCTCGCCGAGGCGGTGGTAGCT
>NZ_JBFUCB010000036.1:0-21370 GCF_056405435.1 Rhizobacter sp. P1_G5
ACCACGCCCAGCGTGTTGGTCTTCGTCATGCCGCCGGCGATCACGCCAGCCATGTACGCGCCTTCATAGGTGCGGCTGTCGTAGGTGCGCATGTTCTCGGCCTGCTTGAAGCCGGTGGCATGCTCGAACTTCACGTCCTTCAGGTCGGCCGCGACCTTCAGCATCGGCTCCATGTAGCCGAAGGTGGTGCCGAAGATCAGCTTGTTGCCCTGGCTGGCCATGTCGCGGAACACCCGCTCGGCGTCGGCCGCCTCGGGCACCTTCTCGACGAAGCTGGTCTGGATCTTGTCGCCGAATTCCTTCTCGAGCGCCTTGCGCGCGTTGTCGTGCGCAAAGGTCCAGCCGCCGTCGCCGACCGGGCCGACGTAGGCGAACGCGATCTTCAGCGGCTCCGGCTTCGGGGCCGCGGCCGAGGCGGCGGCCACCGGTGCCGGCGTGGGCGCAGGCGCCTCTTCCTTCTTGCCGCAGCCCACCAGCGCGGTGCCGGCCGCCAGCGTGCTCCACCCTGCGAGCTTCAGCAGGGCACGTTTCGAGATTGAGGTCATGGGAACTCCAGGGTGAGGAACGCAAGAATTTATCAGGCCAGCTACCGGGGCTAGCTGCCGGGGAAGAACGGCTTGCCGAGCGACGCCGGCATGTTCACGCGGATCCAGCCGGCATTGCGCGAGATCAGCACCAGCACGACGATGGTCGACAGGTAGGGCAGCATCGTCAGCAGCTGCGCCGAGACCTGCACGCCTTCGCCCTGCAGGTAGAACTGCAGCATCGTCACGCCGCCGAACAGGTAGGCGCCGAGCAAGACGCGTGCCGGTCGCCAGGTCGCGAAGGTCGTCAGGGCCAGCGCGATCCAACCCTTGCCGGCGACCATCCCCTCGACCCACAGCGGCGTGTAGACGACCGAGAGGTAGGCGCCCGCCAGCCCGCACAGCGCGCCGCCCGCCATCACCGCCGCGAGGCGGATGCGGCGCACCGGGTAGCCCAGTGCGTGCGCCGATTCGGGGGATTCGCCGACCGCGCGCAGCACCAGTCCGGCGCGCGAGCGGTACAGGAACCAGGCGAGTGCCGCCGTCAACGCCATCGCGGCGTACACCATCGGGTGCTGGCGGAACAGCGCCGGGCCGATGAACGGGATGTCGGCCAGCAGCGGCAGCTGGAAGTGCGCGCGTTCGGACAATTTCTCCTGCACGAAGCCGGTGCCGAGGAAGGCCGACAGCCCGCTGCCGAACAGGCTCAGCGCGAGCCCGGTCGCGTACTGGTTGGTGTTGAGCCAGATCACCAGCGCGCCGAAGACCGCGGCCAGCAGCGCGCCGGCGCCGGCGCCGGCCGCGAAGGCGAGCCAGTCGCTGCCGGTGTGCACCGCGGTCGCGAAGCCGGCCAGCGCGGCCACCAGCATCATCCCTTCGGCGCCGAGGTTGACGATGCCGGCGCGCTCGTTGACCAGCAGCCCGAGCGCGGCGAACGCGAGCACGGTACCGGAACTCAGCGTGGCGGCGATCAGCAGGGCGATGGCGTCCATCAGGCTTGTCCCTCGGCGGTGGAGGAGGCCGCCGCCGGCGCGGGCGCGGCGGGGGCGTGCGCCGGCTTCCAGCGGATGCGGTAGTGGATCAGCGTGTCGCAGGCGAGCAGCGAGAACAGCAGCAGGCCCTGGAACACGCCGGTCAGCGATTTCGGCAGGCCCAGGCGCGATTGCGCCAGCTCGCCGCCGATGTAGAACATGCTCATCAGGATCGCCGAGAACACGATGCCCACCGGGTGCAGCCGGCCGACGAAGGCGACGATGATGGCCGCGAAGCCGTAGCCCACCGGCACGTGCAGGGTCAGCTGGCCGAGYGGGCCGGCCGCCTCCAGCCCGCCGGCCAGCCCGGCCATGCCGCCCGACAGCAGCAACGCCGTCCACAGCGCGCGCCGCGACGAGAAGCCGGCGTAGCGCGCCGCCGCCGGGGCCTGCCCGCCGACCTGCAGCTGGAAGCMGGCATAGGTGCGGAACAGGAAGGCCCAGAACGCGCCCACCGCGAGCAGCGCGAGCAGCAGGCCGATGTTGACGCGCAGCCCGCTGAACAGCCGCGGCACCTTGGTGGCGTCGAGGAAGGTCATGGTCTGCGGGAAGTTGTAGCCGTTCGGGTCCTTCCACGGGCCGTAGACCAGCCAGCCCAGCACCTGCTCGGCGACGTAGACCAGCATCAGGCTGACCAGGATCTCGTTGGCGTTGAAGCGGTCGCGCAGCAGCGCGACGATCGCGGCCCAGGCCATGCCGCCGAGCACGCCGGCCACGAGGATCGGTACCACGATCCAACGCCCCGTGCCCGGCTCGGCCAGCATCGCGACCCCGCCGGCCGCAATCGCCCCCAGCACGAACTGCCCCTCGGCGCCGATGTTCCAGACGTTGGAGCGGAAGCACACCGCGAGGCCGAGCGCGATCAGCAGCAGCGGCGTCGCCTTCACCGCCAGCTCCGACAGCGCATACGCGCTCTTCAGCGGCTCGACGAAGAACACCTGCAGCCCGCGCAGCGGATCCTTGCCGAGCAGCAGGAACAGCACGACGCCGATCGCCACCGTGATCGCCAGCGCCAGCAGCGGCGAGGCGATCGACATCAGCCGGCTCTGCGCCGGGCGCGGCTCAAGCTTCAGCATGCTTCGCCTCCGGGTGGAAGGCCGCTCCGCGCGGCGCCCACAGCCCGCTCATCCATTCGCCGATCTGCTCCACCGTGGCCTGCGTGGTCGCGATCGACGGCGACACGCGGCCCTGTGCGATCACCACCAGGCGGTCGCAGACCTCGAACAGCTCGTCGAGCTCCTCGCTGACGACCAGCACCGCGCAGCCCGCGTCGCGCAGCTTCAGCAGCTCGCCGCGGATCTGCGCGGCCGCGCCGACGTCGACGCCCCAGGTCGGCTGCGAGACGATCAGCAGGCGCGGCGCGGCATCGATCTCGCGGCCGACGATGAACTTCTGCRGGTTGCCGCCGGACAGGCTCCTGGCCGGCGCCTCGGGCCCGCCCGCCTTCACGTTGAAGCGCTGGATCAGCCGGTTCGCGAGCGCGGCGACCTCGCCGGTGCGGATCCAGCCCTGCGCCGTCACCGCGGCGGTGCGCGTGAGCAGCGTGTTCTGCGCGAGCGACAGCGTCGGCACCGCGCCGCGGCCGAGGCGTTCCTCGGGCACGAAGTTCAGGCCTTGCGCCCGGCGGCGGCGCGGCGACTGGCGGCCCACCGGCCGCTCGAACAGCACGATGCTCTCGGCCTCGGCGCGCGGGTCCTCGCCGGAGAGCGCGGCCATCAGCTCCTGCTGGCCGTTGCCGGAGACGCCGGCGATGCCGACGATCTCGCCGCAGCGCACGTCGAAGCTGATGCCCTGCAGGTCCATGCCGAACTGGTCGCGCTTGGGCACCGTGAGCTCGCGCACCGACAGCGCCACGTCGCCGAGCCGCGCCTGCACGTGCTGCAGCTGCGGCGGCTCGGCGCCGATCATCAGGCGCGACAGGCTGGCATTGGTCTCCTGCGTCGGGTCGACCTCGCCGGTGACGCGGCCGCCGCGCAGCACGGTGCAGTGGTGGCACAGCGCGCGGATCTCGTCGAGCTTGTGGCTGATGTAGAGGATGCTGCAGCCCTCGGCGGCGAGCTGGCGCAGCGTGATGAAGAGCGTCTCGACGGCCTGCGGCGTCAGCACCGAGGTCGGCTCGTCGAGGATCAGCAGCTTCGGGTTGGTCATCAGCGCGCGCACGATCTCGACGCGCTGGCGCTCGCCGACCGACAGCGTGTGCACCGGGCGCAGCGGGTCGACGCCGAGGCCGTAGACGCGGGCGACCTCGGTGATGCGCTGCGTCACGGCGGCGAGCGTCAGCGACTTGTCCAGGCCGAGCCAGACGTTCTCGGCGGCGGTGAGGGTGTCGAACAGGCTGAAGTGCTGGAACACCATGCTGATGCCCAGCGCGCGCGCCTCCTGCGGGTTGCGGATCTCGACCGGCTGGCCGTTCCAGCGGATCACGCCGGCATCGGGGCGGACCGCGCCGTAGATCATCTTCATCATCGTCGACTTGCCGGCGCCGTTCTCGCCGAGCACGGCATGGATCTCGCCGGGCTTGACGCGCAGGTTGACGCGGTCGTTCGCCTTGACGGCGGGGTAGCTCTTGCTGAGGTCGGTCAGTTCCAGTCGAAGCATCGCCGCCCCCTCAATCCCGTCGCCCATGCCGTTGCACTCCGTTCACCCACGTCGACACCAGGTTCCGCTCGTCCGCGAGCGTCATCCACGCAAACACCCGCTCATGCAAGCCCCGCGCCACCTCCATCCGACGCTCGGCGACCGGCCCCACCGCCCAGTCCCAGACGCACAGGTCGGCGACCCGCCCGGCCTCCAGCGAGCCGATCTCGTCGGCCAGCCCGAGCGCCTTGGCCGCGCCGCGCGTGCCGGCATGCAGCGCCTTCCAGGCCGTCAGCCGCTCGCCGGCCATCGCCTGCACGCGGTAGGCGTCGCTCGCGGCGCGCAGCATCGACAGGCTGGTGCCGCCGCCCACGTCGGTCGCCAGGCTGACCGCGCAGCCGGCGGCCTCGGCGGCGCGCCAGCCGAACAGACCGCTGCCGAGGAACAGGTTCGACGACGGGCTGTGGGCGATCTGCGCACCGCTGGCCCGGATCGCCGCCCGGTCGGCATCGTCCAGCCAGATGCCGTGCGCCAGCACGCTGCGCTCGTTCAGCAGCCCGGCGCGGGCGTACACGTCGAGGTAGCTGCGCGCCTCGGGGAACAGCTCGGCCACCCACAGCACCTCGTCGCGGTTCTCGGCCACGTGGGTCTGCATGTAGAGGCCGGGCCAGGCCGCGCACAGCCGGCCGGCCATCGCGAGCTGGGCCGGCGTGCTGGTCGGCGCGAAGCGCACCGTCACCGCGTAGGCGAGCCGGTCGACGCCATGCCAGCGCTCGATCAGCTCGACGCAATCGCGCTCGGCCTGGTCGACGTCGTCGCGCAGCCCGTCGGGCGCATGCCGGTCCATCAGCACCTTGCCGGCGATCAGCCGCATGCCGCGCGCCTGGGCGCCGGCCAGCAGCCGGTCGGCGCTGACCTTGTGGACGGTCGGGAAGACGACGGCGGCGGTCGTGCCGTGCGCCAGCAGCGCATCGAGAAAGCGTGCCGCGCCGCGCTCGGCCTCGCCCGCGTCGGCATAGCGGCGCTCGGCCGGGAAGGTGTAGGTGTCCAGCCAGTCGAGCAACGCGGTGCCGTAGCTCGCGATCACGTCGAGCTGCGGGCTGTGCACATGGCTGTCGATGAAGCCGGGCATCAGCAGCCGGCCGCGGTGGTCGTGCAGCTGCCAGCGGGTGTCGGGCGTGCCGGGCTGCGCGCCCGCGATGCGGCCGTCCTCGACCAGCAGCCAGTGGTCGGGGCGGAAACGCACGGCCGGCGACTCGGTGTCGCCCCAGTCGGGTGCGGCGGTGAAGTCGAGCAGGTCGGCGCGCAGCGCGATGCGGCGGGGTGTCATGCGGGAAGTCGGGTGGGGGCAGGCCAGGGGCCGGGCCCGTGAATTGCAAAGCCAGGGCGTCGGGGCGCCATCGTATCCCGGCGGCGACGGAGGTTTACCCTTGCGGAGTCTGTCCTATGCTTGTTGACCAACCCCGGATTTCCATGAGCACCCAGCCCATCCGCTTCTTCCACCGCGGCGAGATCGTCGAGGTGGGCGGCGTTCATCCGACGCGCTCGGTGCTCGAGTGGCTGCGCGAGGACGCCCGCTGCACCGGCACCAAGGAGGGTTGCAACGAGGGCGATTGCGGTGCCTGCACGGTGGTGGTGGGGGAACTGGCGGATGAGCGGACGGCGCCCGCGCAGCGGGTCGGTGGCCTCGCGCTGCGCACCGTCAACGCCTGCATCCAGTTCCTGCCGACGCTGGCCGGCAAGGCGCTGTTCACCGTCGAAGACCTGAAGGACCAGGCCGGCGGCGCGCTGCACCCGGTGCAGCAGGCGATGGTCGAGTGCCACGGCTCGCAGTGCGGGTTCTGCACGCCGGGCTTCGTGATGTCGCTGTGGGCCGGCTACGAGGGCCACCGTGCCTGCGGGCAGGTGCCGACCCGGCAGCAACTGGCCGACGAGCTGTCGGGCAACCTGTGCCGCTGCACCGGCTACCGGCCCATCCTCGATGCCGGCGAGCGCATGTTCGAGCTGCCGCCGGTCGCGCTCGACCCCTTGCCGGTGGTGGCCGCGCTGAAGACGCTCGCGGGCAGCACCGACGGCCTCCACTACGCCGGCTTCAACCGCCAGGCCGCCGGCGGCCCGCGCGTCGACGACTACTTCGCGCCGCGCACGCTGGAGGCGCTCGCGGCGCTGCGCGAGCAGCACCCGAAGGCGACGCTGCTGGCCGGCTCGACCGACATCGGGCTGTGGGTCAACAAGCAGTTCCGCGACCTCGGCGAGATCCTCTACCTGGGCGACGTGGCCGAGCTGAAGCGCATCGACGAGCGCGACGGCCACCTGCACATCGGCGCCGGGGCCTCGCTCGAAGACGCCTGGTCGGCGCTCGCGCGGCACGTGCCCGCGCTGACCGAGGTGTGGCTGCGTTTCGCGTCGCCGCCGATCCGGCATGCCGGCACGATGGGTGGCAACGTGGCCAACGGCTCGCCGATCGGCGATTCGGCGCCGGTGCTGCTCGCGCTCGACGCCGAGCTGGTGCTGCGCCGCGGCAGCAAGGCGCGGCGCGTGCCGCTCGCCGCGTTCTACCTCGACTACATGAAGAACCAGTTGCAGCCCGGCGAGTTCGTGCAGGAGATCGTCGTACCGCTGGCKGCCGTGCAGCAGCAGGTGCGCGCGTACAAGATCAGCAAGCGTTTCGACTGCGACATCTCGGCCGTGTGCGCCGGCCTGTCGATCGGGCTCGCGGCCGACGGCACGGTCGCGCAGGTGCGGCTGGCGTTCGGCGGCATGGCGGGCATCGTCAAGCGCGCCGCGCAGGCCGAGGCGGCGTTGCAGGACCGCGCGTGGGACGAGGCCGCCTTGAAGGCCGCGCAGGCTGCGCTGGCGCAGGACTTCACGCCGCTCAGCGACATGCGCGCGAGCGCCGCCTACCGGCTGCAGGTCGCGCAGAACCTGCTGCGGCGCTTCTGGCTGGAGACGCGCGCGGTGGACCCGCTGCCGGTCGAGGCCACGCGGGCCTGGAGCGTGATGGCATGAACAAGGCCGTGGATCCTTTCCTGCAGGCCGAGCCCGACGCCGAAGCCGTCGCGCTGCGTGAAGGCGCGCGCGTCGGCATCAGCCGGCCGCACGAATCGGCGCACCTGCACGTCGCCGGCGAGGCCGCCTACATCGACGACCTGCCGGAGCTCGCCGGCACGCTGCACGCGGCGCTCGGGCTGTCGCCGGTGGCGCACGGGCGGCTGCTGGCGATCGACCTCGCGGTGCTGCGGGCGCAGCCGGGCGTCGTCGCGGTGCTGACCGCCGCCGACATCCCCGGCCCCAACGACTGCGGGCCGATCCTGCACGACGACCCGATCCTCGCCGACGGCGAGCTGCGCTACCTCGGCCAGCCGGTGTTCGCGGTGATCGCGTCGACGCGCGATGCGGCGCGCCGTGCCGCGGCGCAGGCCAAGGCGGTGCTGAAGGTGGAGGCGCGGCCGCCGGTCCTGACGCCGCAGGCCGCGCATGCGGCCGGTGCCTACGTGCTGCCGCCGATGCACCTGGTGCGCAGCACGCGCGCGGGCGGCGCACGGGCGGCCATCGACGCGGCGCCGCACCGCCTGAAAGGCACGCTGGACGTCGGCGGCCAGGAGCAGTTCTACCTCGAAGGCCAGATCAGCTACGCGATCCCGAAGGAAGACCGCGGCCTGCTGCTGCACTGCTCGACGCAGCACCCGAGCGAGATGCAGCACCTGGTGGCGCATGCGCTGCAGCTGAGCTCGCACCATGTGCAGGTGGAGTGCCGGCGCATGGGCGGCGGCTTCGGCGGCAAGGAATCGCAATCGGCGCTGTTCGCCTGCGTCGCGGCGGTGGCGGCGCAGAAGCTGCGCCGGCCGGTCAAGCTGCGGGTCGACCGCGACGACGATTTCCTGATCACCGGGCGGCGCCACTGCTTCTGGTACGAGTACGAGGCCGGCTACGACGACGACGGCCGCATCCTCGGCAGCGAGGTCACGATGGTGTCGCGGGCCGGCCATTCGGCCGACCTGTCGGGCCCGGTGATGACGCGCGCGCTGTGCCACTTCGACAACGCCTACTGGCTGCCCGATGTCGCGATGCACGGCTTCTGCGGCAAGACCAAMACGCAGAGCAACACCGCGTTCCGCGGCTTCGGCGGGCCGCAGGGCGCGATCGCGATCGAGAACATCGTCGACAGCATCGCGCGCGCGCTCGGCAAGGATGCGCTGGACGTGCGGCGCATCAACTTCTACGGCACCGACACGAATCGCACGACGCCCTATGGCCAGTCGGTCGACGACAACATCCTGCACGAGCTGTGCGCGCAGCTCGAGGCCGACAGCGGCTACCGTGCGCGCCGCGAGGCGGTGGCGGCGTTCAACCGGGTGAACCCGGTGCTGCAGCGCGGCCTGGCGTTCACGCCGGTCAAGTTCGGCATCTCCTTCAACGTGAAGCACCTGAACCAGGCCGGCGCGCTGGTGCATGTGTATGCCGACGGTTCGATCCTCGTGAACCACGGCGGCACCGAGATGGGCCAGGGGCTGAACACCAAGGTGGCGCAGGTGGTGGCGCACGAGCTGGGCGTCGGCTTCGAGCGGGTGCGCGTCACCGCGACCGACACGCACAAGGTCGTCAACACCTCGGCCACCGCCGCCTCCACCGGCAGCGACCTGAACGGCAAGGCGGCGCAGGATGCGGCGCGGCAGATCCGCGTGCGGCTGGCCGACGTGGCCGCGCCCCTGCTGGCCTGCCGCGCCGACGAATTGCGCTTCGCGAACGACGAGGTGATCGGCCCGGCCGGGCGCATCGGGTTCGCCGAGCTCGTGATGCAGGCCTATCTGGCACGCGTGCAGCTGTGGTCCGACGGCTTCTACGCGACGCCCGGCCTGCACTGGGACAGCGCGACGCTGACCGGCCGGCCGTTCTATTACTTCGCGTACGGCGCGGCCGTCAGCGAGGTGTTGGTGGATACCCTGACGGGCGAATGGAAGCTGCTGCGCGCCGACGTGCTGCACGACGCCGGCCGCTCGCTGAACCCGGCCGTCGACACCGGCCAGGTCGAGGGCGCGTTCATCCAGGGCATGGGCTGGCTGACCAGCGAGGAGCTGGTGTGGCACCCGCAGACCGGCCTGCTCGCGACGCACGCGCCGAGTACCTACAAGATCCCGACCGCGAACGACTGCCCGGCCGTCTTCAACGTGCGGCTGTACGACGGCGAGAACGTCGAGGACAGCATCCACCGCAGCAAGGCGGTCGGCGAGCCGCCGCTGCTGCTGCCGTTCTCGGTGTTCTTCGCGATCCGCGATGCGGTGTCGGCGCTCGGCGGGCACCGCATCGACCCGCCGCTGCGCGCGCCGGCGACGCCGGAGGCGATCCTCGATGCGATCACCGCGGTGCGTGCGGCAGGCTGAACGCCATCGGATGCAATGCCACCAGACGCAAGCCAGGCAACCGAACGCAACGTGAGCGCCAAAACGAGGCAGGACGGCCCCGATTCGTGCGGTATTCACGCACGAACCCCCGGGGCGAGGGAGACGGCAAAAGCGCTGCCGTCGATATCCTTCGTGTCGATTCGCAGGCGTCCGCACCGGGCGCCGTTGTCCGGTCGATTCTTCGCGAGCTCCAGCCGTCTTCATGAGCGCCACCACTTCCGCCTTCGCACCCGTTGCCACGCCACCCGCAGCTTCACCGGTGGTGTTCTCGCGGGCGGCTGCCACCGACAGCCAGCTGATGAAAGGCTGGGACGGGCTGCTCAGCGACAGCGGGCATGTCTACCGCATCTACCAGTCGCCGGAGTGGTGGAACCACCTGGTCGCGACGCGCCCGGCCGACGACCTGCTGCTGGGCGTGCTGCCGGCGGAAGAGGGCGCCGAGGTCGGCGTGGTGCCGATGGACGTGCAGCCGTACCCGCTCGCGTTCTCGGCCGGGCGCTGGACCTTTGCCTCGCTGAAGCTGCGCTCGGCCCACCTGCTGGGCGGTGCGCCGCTGGTGGCCGGCCGGCCGGGTGCGCTGGCCGACGTGGTCGATCGGCTGTGGCGCGAGCGCGCCGACCTGGATGCGCTGTTCCTGAAGGGCATTCCCGCCGGCTGCAGCGCCTGGGCCGGCTGGGAGGCGCAGCTGCGCCAGCGCGGCGGCTCGCTGCTGTACAGCGAGCACGGCAAGCGCCCGCTGTACACGATCGCGCTGCCCGAGACCTTCGATGCCTACCTGGCGCGCTTCGGCAGCAAGAAGCGCTACAACCTGCGCCGCCAGGTGCGGGTGCTGGAAGAGCAGATGCCGGGGCTGGAGCTGATCCGTGTCGATGCCGAGGAGCAGGTGGCCGAGTTCGTGCGCCAGGCGCAGCACATCGCCAGGCGCACCTGGCAGCACCAGGCGATCGGCCCGCTGGGCATCGAGCGCGACGACATCGCGCTGCGGCTCACCGACCTGGCACGCCGCGGCCTGTTGCGCAGCTACGTGCTGCGCAGCGGCGGCCGGGCGCTGGCCTTCGTGCTGGGCTACCAGGGGCGCGGCGTGTTCCATTACGCCGACATCGGCCACGACGCGGAGCTGTCGAAGTTCAGCCCCGGCACCGTGCTGCTGTACCGGTTGATCGAGGACCTGATCGCGCACCAGCGGCCGCAGACGCTGAACTTCGGCATCGGCGTGTCGGAATACAAGCGCCAGTTCGCGACCGAGGTGCGCGAGGAAACCTCGCTGCTGATCCTGCGCGACACGCTGCGCAACCGGCTGCGCGTCGGGCTGCACGGCGGCTGGCGCGGGCTGCTGACGAAGGCCAAGTCGCTGCTGCGCCGGCCCAAGCTGGTGCTGGCCGGCGTGCTGACGCACGAGGCGGTGTACGAGCTGGTGGGCACGGTCATCAACACGCCGCTGCCGGTGCTCGTGGGCTGACGGAGATCTCCCGATGAGCACGCTGCGCCGTGAGGCGTTGGCGCTGCTCGCGGCCGGCGTGCCGGCGATGGACGTGCAGGTGCTGTCGCACCGCGGCTCGGTACCGCGCGAGGCCGGCACGCACATGCTGGTGACGCGCGATGCGGTGCTGGGCACCATCGGCGGCGGCCACCTCGAACTGACGGCGATCGCGCAGGCGCGGCAGTGGCTCGCCACCGGCGACACGGCACCCCATGACGCCGAGTTCGCGCTCGGCCCTTCGCTCGGCCAGTGCTGCGGCGGCGCGCTGACGCTGCGCACCCAGCGGCTCGGCGACGCGCTGCTGGCCGCCTGGCCCGACGGCGCGCCGCGCTTCTTCGTGCAGCTGTACGGCGCGGGCCATGTGGGGCGGGCGATCGTCGCGCTGCTGGCCGGCATCGACTGCCGCGTGCAATGGATCGACGAGCGCGACAGCGAATTCCCGCCGCACCCGCTGCCGGCGCACATCGAGCGGCTGTGCGTCGAGCCGGTGGAGGCCGAGGTGGCCCAGGCGCCTGCGGGCGCGCACTACCTGGTGCTGACGCACAGCCACGACCTCGACCTGCGCATCACCGAGGCCATCCTGCGCCGCGGCGATTTCGCGTACCTCGGCCTGATCGGCAGCCGGACCAAGCGCGCGCGTTTCGTGCATCGCTTCGAGGAGCGCGGCGTGCCGGCCGAGGCGATCGGCCGGATGACCTGCCCGATCGGCGTGCCGGGGATTGCCGGCAAGGAACCCGAGGTGATCGCGGTGGCGGTGGTGGCGCAGTTGCTGCAGCAGCAGCGGTGAGGCCGGCGCGGCCCAGTCCYACAGGCAGGGCCGCTGCCTTCCGATGCCGGCCGGGACCGATGCTTCCTACAGTGAAAGGATCCGCAACCCTGACCCCGAACGGAGATGGCCATGCACGACAAGAACGCCCGCGAGGGCAAGGCCCTGCGCCTGGACGAGACCGCGATCGAAGCCGCCCGCAAGCGCACCGAGGACGGGGCCGTGACGCCGAGCTACGGCCCGTGGCGCGACGACATCGTGCTGCTGCTGAACGGTGCGCTGGCCACCGAGCTGGTCTGCGTGCTGCGCTACAAGCGCCACCACTTCACCGCGCACGGCATGTCGTCGCCGGCGATCGCCGCCGAGTTCATGGTGCACGCGAACGAAGAGGCAGCGCATGCCGACCTGATCGCCGAACGCATCGTGCAGCTCGGCGGCGAGCCCGATTTCTCGCCGAACACCTTGCTCGAACGCAGCCATGCCGCCTACGACGAGTCGTCGGAACTGAAGGCGATGATCCGCGCCAACCTGGTGGCCGAGCGCGTCGCGGTGGAAACCTACCGGCAGATGATCACGCTGATCGGCGACAAGGATCCGACGACGCGCCGCATGCTCGAAGGCATCCTGCACGACGAGGAAGAGCACGCCGACGAGATGAAGGACCTGCTGGAGCAGTGAGCTCCCGCCGGGTCAGAGCACCAGCAGCGCGCGGAAGTCGTTGACGTTGGTGAAGGTCGGCCCGGGCACGACCAGGTCACCGAGCGGCGCAAAGAAGTTGTAGGCGTCGTTGCGGTCCAAGCGGTCACGTGCGCTGAGGCCCTGTGCCTCGGCGCGCGCGAGCGTGTCGGGCGTGACGATCGCGCCGGCGTTGTCCTCTACACCGTCGATGCCGTCGGTGTCCGCGGCCAGCACGAACACGCCCGGCTGGCCTTGCAGCGCGAGGGCGCAGCCGAGCAGGAACTCGGTGGCGCGCCCGCCGCGCCCGCCCTTGCTGGCGACCGTCACCGTCGTCTCCCCGCCGGAGAGAATCACGCACGGCGTGCGGAACGGCTGTCCGCGCCGCGCGACCTGCCGCGCGAGCGCCGCATGCACCTTGCCGACCTCGCGCGACTCGCCCTCGATCTCGTCGCCGAGGATGTGGGCCTCGATGCCCGCGGCGCGGGCGAGTGCCGCGGCGGCTTCGAGCGACTGCTGCGGCGTCGCGATCATCCGCACCTCGTGCCCGGCGAAGCGGGTGTCGCCGGGTTTCGGCGTCTCGAACGCGCCGCTTTCCAGCCCGGCGCGCGCCGGCGCCGACACCTCGATGCGGTAACGCGCGAGGATCGCCAGCGCATCGGCGCAGGTCGTCGCATCGGGCACCGTCGGCCCGCTCGCGATCACCTCGGGCGAATCGCCCGGCACGTCGGAGACCAGCAGCGTGACCACGCGGGCCGGCGCGCACATCGCCGCCAGCCGCCCGCCCTTGATGGCCGACAGGTGCTTGCGCACGCAGTTCATCTCGTCGATCGCGGCGCCGCTCTTCAGCAGCGCCTTGTTGATCGCCTGCTTCTCCTCGAGCGTGACGCCGTCGGCCGGCAGCGCGAGCAGCGCCGAGCCGCCGCCGGACACCAGGCACAGCACGAGATCATCGGCGGTCAGCCCTTGCGTCAGTGCGGCGATCCGTTGGGCCGCCTGCCGCCCGGCCGCATCGGGCACCGGGTGGGCCGCCTCGACGACCTCGATGCGGCCCGGCTTCGCGCGGTAGCCGGGCGGCACATGGTCGTAGCGCGTGACCACCAGCCCGGACAGCGGCGCGTCGGCGGGCCACAGCGCATCCAGCGCCTGGGCCATCGCGCCGCCCGCCTTGCCGGCCCCCAGCACCAGCGTGCGCCCGCGCGGCGGTGGCGGCAGGAAGGCGCCCAGCGTCTGGGCCGGCAGGGCCCGCGCGACCGCGGCGTCGTACAGCGCGCGAAGAAATCCCCGGGGATCGGTGTGCGGCGAGGGTGCAGTCATGGCCCAATTATCGGATGGCCATCGACATGCAGGCGGTGCTCGACCGCATCCACGACGAAGCGCAACCGCTGCTCGAACAGGGCGAGGTGGCGCGCTACATCCCCGAACTCGCCAAGGTGCCGAAGCAGCGCTTCGGCATGGCGGTCAGCATGCTCGACGGGCGGCTCTACACCGTCGGCGATGCGAGCGAGGCGTTCTCGATCCAGTCGGTCTCGAAGCTGTTCTCGCTGACGCTCGCATTCCAGCTGGTCGGCGACGCGCTGTGGGAGCGGGTCGGCCGCGAACCGTCGGGCACTGCGTTCAACTCGCTGGTGCAGCTGGAGACCGAGCAGGGCAAGCCGCGCAACCCGTTCCTGAACGCCGGTGCGCTGGTCGTCACCGACGTGCTGAGCACCCGCTTCGTGCAGCCCGAGATGGCGCTGGTGGAGTTCGTGCGGCGCCTGTCGGGCAACGCGGCGCTGCAGTACGACGACGCGGTCGCGCGCTCGGAGCTGGCCACCGCCTCGCGCAACCGCGCGATGGGGCATTTCATGCACAGCTTCGGCAACCTGAAGAACCCGGTCGACGCGGTGATCGAGGCCTACTGCCGGCATTGCGCGATCCGCATGAACTGCGTCGACCTGGCGCGCGCGGTGGGCTTTCTCGCGAACGGCGGCGTGAGCCCGGTCAACGGCGAGCAGGTGCTGGACGCGAGTTCGGCGAAGCGGCTGTCGGCGCTGATGCTGACCTGCGGCACCTACGACGCGGCGGGCGATTTCGCGTACCGCGTCGGCATCCCGGCCAAGAGCGGTGTCGGCGGCGGCATCGTCGCGCACATCCCGCGCACGCTGGGCGTGTGCGTCTGGTCGCCGGGGCTGGAGCACACCGGGAACTCGCTCGCGGGCAGCTTTGCGCTGGAGCGGTTCACGTCGCTGATCGGGCAATCGCTGTTCTGAGGCGTCACCGGCTCAAGGCCCTCAGGCGCTCCATCGCGAGTCCTGCACGCTCCGGCTCCGCCATCAAGCCCGGCAACACGTTCGCAAAATCCGGATTCATCAGCAACGCAGTGAAGGCTGAGGCCACGGCTTGTCGCAGGTCTGCCGGGGCCGTGGCCATTTCGTCGACCAGTTCCTCTCGCCCATCGACGATGTTCAGCACGTCCTCCAGGTCGTGGCTGCTCATGAAGTCTCCTCCGCCGCGACTGGCGAACGCTTCCAGCTTGGTGGCCACGAAAGCCACGGCGCTCACCAGCCGAATCGTGATGCCTTCGCCCAACGCCACGGGCACGGCGGTCTGTACGGCATACGGATACCAGCGGTTGGAGAAACCCAGCACCTCGGGCTGCACGGGCATCAGGTCGAAGAGCAGCCCTGACGCCTTGTGCACCCAACGGCAAATCACATCGCTGCTGGCGTCTCGCGCGAATCCGCGCTGCGCCACCTGTTCCTCGATGCGATAAAACGTGGATCGGCTGGCGTTCACCACGGCGTCCACGTCGCGGGTCGCACGCACGCTGTCGGCCAGGGGATCGGTCACCAGCAGACCGGCCACGGCACCACCGACGAACACCACCTGCTCGCGCAGTTCGCCCAGCGCTTCGGCGATACGGCGCAAATGAGGAAGATTGGGGTCATCGGCTCGCATCGACCTCTCCCGAATCGAACCGCATCAGTTCGGCTTCCATCAGTTCGGCGGCCAGCGAGCGCTCGCGTGCACGCCCGGTGCGCAGGGCATCCAGCAGGGCGAGCAGGCGATGCAAGGCCGGGTCGGCCAGGGCGGCCTGCGGTGCTGTTCGATAGAGAGGCGACAACGTGGGGCCTTTGGCGCGGCCGGTGGGGTGGGCCCAGACCGGGGCCTCGCTCTGGGCAGCCGTCAGCATGCTGGCCAATGGTTCGACACCGAAAGCCGTCGGCACGCCGCGCTTGACCGGCCCGGGTGTGGCCGGCCAGATGTAGCGCACGCCATGCAGCACGAACTCCAGCAGGCTGGGTCGCACCGGCGACCACTCGCCGCGCGCGGGCGCCACCGCCAAGCCGGACGCCACGGCGCGCTTCACGCTCGCATGCGTCTCCGAGGCGCTCATGGCCAGCGCCTCGCCAAGCGCGGCATAGGTCCAACGCTGCGGCGGGTGCGCCGCCGCCTTCAACAGCACCAGCAGGTCTTGCGGTTTGAGTTCCATCGTACGGCCATATTCGCTATTCGCGAATTGCGAATATCGCCGATGGGGCCGTGTCCTGGCAAGCCCTGGCTGCTGCCGTCCATGCGGCAGCCCGCAGCGGATTCAACCCGTGTTGCGCAACCCCGCCGCCACCCCGTTGATCGAGATGTGGATCCCGCGCTGCACCCGCTCGTTCGCCGGATCGCCCTCGCGGCGCTGCCGGTAGCGCCGCATCAGCTCGACCTGCAGGTGGTTCAGCGGGTCGAGGTACGGGAAGCGGTGCTCGATCGAGCGCGCGAGCGACGGGTTCGACGCGAGCCGCTGCTTCTCGCCGGTGATCAGCGACACCGCGTCGCTGGTGCGCTGCCATTCGGCCTGGATCAGCCCGAAGATCTTGCGGCCCAGCTTCCGGTCCTCGACCAGGTCCACGTAGCGCTCCGCGATCCCCAGGTCGCTCTTGGCCAGCACCATGTCCAGGTTCGACAGCAGCGTGCGGAAGAACGGCCACTGCTTGTGCATGCGCTGCAGCAGCACGAGCCGCTCCTTGCGCTGCGCCGGCAGCTTGCCGAGGAAGTGCTCGATCGCCGAGCCGAAGCCGCACCAGCCCGGCAGCGCGACGCGGCACTGGCCCCAGCTGAAGCTCCACGGGATCGCGCGCAGGTCCTCGATCGCCCGCGTGGCCTTGCGCGAGGCCGGGCGCGAGCCGATGTTCAGCTCGGCGATCTCGCGGATCGGCGTGGCCGAGAAGAAGTAGTCGGTGAAGCCCGGGGTCTCGTAGACCAGCTTGCGGTAGGCCGCCATGCTGGCCTCGCTGATCGCCGCGGCCGCGTCGAGGAAACTCTTCGGCGCGCTCTTGGTCGGGTGCAGCAGCGTGGCCTCGAGCGTCGCGGCCACCAGCGTCTCGAGGTTGCGCAGGCCGATCTCCGGGTGCGCGTACTTCGACGAGATCACCTCGCCCTGTTCGGTCAGCCGGATCTGCCCGTTCACCGTGCCCGGCGGCTGCGCAAGGATCGCCTGGTAGCTCGGGCCGCCGCCGCGCCCGACCGTGCCGCCGCGGCCGTGGAACAGGCGCAGCGTGATGCCGTGCGCGCCGCGCAGGCCGTCGAACAGCGCCACCAGCGCGATCTCGGCACGGTACAGCTCCCAGTTGCTCGTGAACGAGCCGCCGTCCTTGTTGCTGTCGCTGTAGCCGAGCATCACGTCCTGCTCGCGGCCGGAGCGCTTGATCATCCCGGCCACGCCCGGCAGCGCGTAGTAGTCGCGCATGATCGGCTCGGCATTGCGCAGGTCGCCGATCGTCTCGAACAGCGGCGAGACGATCAGCTGGCACACGGCGCCATCGTCCAGCGTGCCGTGCAGCAGGCCGGTCTCCTTCTGCAGCAGCAGCACCTCCAGCAGGTCGCTCACGTCCTCGGTGTGCGAGATGATGTAGTGGCGCAGCGCCTCGCGGCCGTAGCGGTCGAGCATCTGCAGCGCCGCCTCGAAGATCGCCAGCTCGCCCACCGCGTGCTCCGAGTACGCCGCGCCGTGCACGCGCAGCGGCCGCGCGTCGTTCAGCATGCGCAGCAGCAGCGTGCGGCGCGCCGGCTCGTCGAGCGAGGAGTAATCGGCCTCGATCTTCGCGGTCTTCAGCAGCTCGGCGACCACCGCCTCGTGCTTGTCCGAGCTCTGGCGCAGGTCGACGGTGGCCAGGTGGAAGCCGAACACCTGCACCGCGCGCATCAGCGGGCGCAGGCGCGGCGCGATCAGCGCATCGGCATGGTGCGAGCGCAGCGAGGTCTCGATCACCTTCAGGTCGGCGAGGAAGTCGTCGCTGCGGCGGTACGGATCCTGCGGCGCCACCGCGTGGCGCAGCGCCTCGGTGCCGGTGAAGGCCTGCAGCGTCGCGGCGAGCCGCGCGTACATGCCGATCAGCGCGCGGCGGTAGGGCTCGTCCTCGCGGTGCGCGTTGTGGTCGGGCGAGCGCTCGGCCAGCGCCTGCATCTCGGCCGTCACCGGCGCGAGCGTGGCCGAGATCGACAGCTCGGCCCCCAGCTCGTGCACCTCGGTCAGGTAGAAGCGCAGCACCGTCTCGCTCTGCCGGCGCAGCGCCATCTGCAGCGTCTCGGCGCTGACGCTCGGGTTGCCGTCGCGGTCGCCGCCGATCCAGTTGCCCATGCGGAAGAACGGCGCGATCGGGTGGCCCGGCAGCGCCTCCTCGATCTCCTGGTACAGCTTCGGGATCTGGCGCAGGAAGGTCGCCTGGTAGTAGCTGAGCGCGTTCTCGATCTCGTCGGCCACCGTCAGCTTGGTGTAGCGCAGCATGCGCGTCTGCCACAGCTGCGTGACGCGGGCGCGCAGCAGCGCCTCGTTGCCGGCCAGCGCGCGTGCGCCGTGCAGTTCGTCGCGCTGGCCCACCAGCTCGGCGATGGCCCGCTCGGCGTCGAGGATGCTCTTGCGCTGCACCTCGGTGGGGTGCGCCGTCAGCACCGGCGAGATGAAGGCGCGCTGCAGCACGCCGGCGATGTCGGCTGCGCGCACGTCGGCCTCGGCCAGGCGCTCGAAGCTCATCGCGAGCGAGCCCTCCTGCAGGTGGCCCTGGCGCTCGTGGTGCTCGCGCCGGCGCACGTGGTGGCGGTCCTCGGCGATGTTGGCCAGGTGCGAGAAGTAGCTGAAGGCGCGGATCACGCTGACCGTCTGGTCGCCGCTCAGGCTCTTGAGCAGCCGGTCGAAGGTCTTGCCGGCCTGTGCGTCGCGCTTCAGGCGGTACGCCACCGACAGCTGGCGGATGCGCTCGATCAGGTCGAACGCGCCCTGGCCCTCYTGCTCGCGGATCACGTCGCCGAGGATGCGGCCGAGCAGGCGGATGTCGTCGACCAGCGGGCGGTTCTTGTCGGCGGCCTCGGCCGCGCTGCTGCGTGTGCTGCTCTTGCGTGGGACGGGGGACTTGGGGGCAGGTGTGGCGCGTGGCATCTTTGTCCTCAGGGCCTCGTCGAGGCTGTAACTTGGTTACGAACCGCGATGGTAGCAGCGCGCTGATAGCATTTGTCGATGTCCTCTCTGCCCGAACCCCTCGTCATCGCCACCCGCGAAAGCCGCCTTGCCCTGTGGCAGGCCGAACACGTGCGCGATCTGCTGCAACAACGTTTCGGCCTGCGCGTCGAACTGCTGGGCATGACGACCCGCGGCGACCAGATCCTSGACCGCACGCTGWCGAAGGTCGGCGGCAAGGGCCTGTTCGTCAAGGARCTGGAARCCGCGCTCGAAGACGGGCGCGCGCACCTCGCGGTGCATTCGCTGAAAGACGTGCCGATGGAACTGCCGGAGGGCTTCGAGCTGGCCGCGGTGCTGGAGCGCGAGGATCCGCGCGACGCCTTCGTCTCGAACCACCATGCGACGCTCGACGCGTTGCCGCAGGGCGCGTGCGTCGGCACCTCCAGCCTGCGCCGCGTCGCGCAGGTGCTGGCGCGGCGGCCCGACCTGCGCATCGAGCCGCTGCGCGGCAACCTCGACACCCGGCTGCGCAAGCTCGACGACGGCCAGTACGACGCGATCGTGCTGGCCGCGGCCGGGCTGAAGCGGCTGGGCCTCGCGCAGCGCATCCGCGCGCTGTTCGCGGTCGACGAGATGATCCCGGCGGCCGGGCAGGGGGCACTGGGCATCGAGATCCGCAGCGACCAGCCGGCGCTGCGCGATGCGCTGGCGCAGCTGGCCGACCGGCCCACGTGGTGGGTCGCCGAGGCGGAGCGCGCGGTGTCGCGCTCGCTGGGCGGCAGCTGCAGCATGCCGCTGGCTGCGCATGCGGTGTGGGACGGCGCGACGCTGCGCCTCACCGCGGCGCTCGGCCATGTCGACGACCCGACGCGCCCGCTGCTGCACACGACCTCGGCGGCTGTCGTCGCCGACGCTCGCGCCGCCCGCAGCCTGGGCGAACTGGCCGCGGCGCAACTGAGGTCCGCGGGTGCCGATGCCTACCTCGGGGGCAGCTGACGTCGCTGCGTCGCTGCGGGTGCTGGTCACGCGGCCTGCGGCCCAGGCGCGCGAGTGGGTCGACGGGCTGCGTGCGGCCGGGCTCGATGCGCAGGCCTTGCCGCTGATCGACATCCGGCCGGTCGACGACCCCACCGAACTGCACGCCGCGTGGCAAGGGCTCGGCAGCGTCGGTCTCGTGATGTTCGTGAGCCCGAATGCGGCCGAGCAGTTCTTCGCGCAGCGCCCACCCGGGGCCGCCTGGCCGGCGGCGCTGCAGGCGGCCTCGCCGGGGCCGGGCACGACGCGCGTGCTGCGCGCGCTGGGCGTGCTGGAGATCGTCGAGCCGGCGGCCGATGCGGCGCAGTTCGATTCCGAGGCGCTGTGGATGCAGTTGCGCACGCAGGCCTGGGCGGGCCGCCGCGTGCTGGTGGTGCGCGGCACCAGCGGGCGCGACTGGCTCGCCGAGCGCCTGCGCGAACAGGGCGCCACGGTGTCGCTGGCCTGCGCCTACGGCCGCAGCGCGCCGCTGCTCGACGACGCCGGGCGCACGCTGCTGCAGGCCGCGCTCGACCGCCCGGCGCAGCACCTGTGGTTCTTCAGCAGCTCCGAAGCGGTCGACCACCTGGAGGCGCTCGCGCCGGCCCGGACCTGGGCGGCCGGCCGCGCGCTCGCGACGCACCCGCGGATCGCGGCCCGCGCGCGCGCGCTCGGCCTCGGGCAGGTGCTCGAATCCCGGCCCGCTCTCGCGGAAGTGGTGGCCTGCATACAATCGATCGCATCGTGACCGACACCGTTGCCTCCCCGCCCTCCATCGCCGAGCCGGTGCCCGCCGCACCGGTGGCCGCTGCCGCGCCGCCGCGCCGCCTGCCTGGCTGGCTCGCGCCGGCGGTGCTCGCGCTGCTGGTGCTGCTGATCGTCATCGCGCTGGTGCAGGCCTGGTCGGCGCAGCAACGGGTGCGCACGCTGGAGCAGGAGCTGGTGCGCCGCCAGCAGGACAGCGGCCGGCAGTCCGGCGAGGCGCAGGTGATGGCGCGCCAGGCGCAGGAGGTCGCGCGCGACAGTGCGGCCAAGGTCGCGCTGCTCGAGGCCAAGCTGGCCGAGGTCGCGATCCAGCRCAGCCAGCTCGAGGACCTGATCCAGTCGCTGTCGCGCTCGCGCGACGAGAACGTGCTGGTCGACATCGACGCCGGCCTGCGCGTCGCGCAGCAGCAAGCGGCGATCACCGGCAGTGCCGAGCCGCTGGTGGCGGCGCTGAAGCAGGCCGACGAGCGCCTGGCCCGCTACAGCCAGCCGCGGCTGGACGGCGTGCGCCGCGCGATCGCGCGCGACATCGACCGCGTCAAGTCGGTCGGCGTGGCCGACATCGGCGGGCTGTCGATCAAGGTCGACGAGGTGGTGCGGCTGGTCGACGAACTGCCGCTGCTGGCGCAGGCCGAGCCGCGGCGCGAGCCGGTGAAGCCGGCGGCCTCGGCGCCGCGCCCGAGCGCCCGCAGCGCCTCGCCGGCCGGCC